>JAUTWY010000402.1 GCA_030838305.1 Acidobacteriaceae bacterium | reverse complement strand
CGCTCAATGCAGATAGTTGGGAGCTTCTTGCAGAGACCAAGTTTTTCATGGGGCAGCTAGACGAAGCCGCAGCGGATTTCAAGAAGGCGCTCGAACTGAACCCCGATGTTGTGGCCGCCCATATGCTGTTAAGCCAAATCTATGTGATGCAGGGGCGGCCTCAGGATGCTTTGCCCGAAATCGAGCTCGTACGCTCCGATCTCATACGTGCGTTTCTGTGTCCGATGGCGTACTACGCTCTTGGTCGGAAAAAAGAGTCGGACGCCGCATTGAGTGAGTTAGTTACGAAATACCATGCAGGCGGTGCGTACCAGATCGCCGAGGTTTATGCGTTCCGGAACCAGTCCGACGAAGCGTTCGAGTGGCTAGACCGAGCTTATGCCCAACGTGACAGCGGCTTGATCGGAACGAAAGTGGACCCCCTATTCAAGAGCTTGCACAACGACCCGCGATTCGCCGCGTTCTTGAAGAAGCTGAACCTGCCGACCTGAGATAGCGCTAGTCCCAGGGCTCTATTGGCCGAATCAAACTTAGAACCGGCTTATGAGTGATGGAGACCGCCAGCAACAATGGGCAAGAACTACAAAATGAGAGATGGCAGGCGGATCAAGGGAAAAACACTTAGCGGAGGACCGAAACGCCTTAGGCAACCAAGGGCGATGACTCCGTGACCTGGATCGGTAGGGTGAAATGAAAAGTTGCGCCCCCTCCACTGTTGGCACTTGCCCACAACTGCCCGCCATGCGACTCCACAATGGAACGGCTGATGGCCAACCCCATGCCGCTGCCCTGCGGCTTGGTGGTAAAGAACGCAGAAAAGATCTGATCCATCTTCTCCATTGGCAACCCCACGCCCGTGTCACTGACTGAGAACTGGAGTTGACCGTCCTGCAGTTGCGACTTCACCGTAAGCTCTCCGCCTGAGTCCTTCATGGCTTCGATGGCGTTGAGCATGAGGTTCATGAACACCTGCTGCAACTGCACAAGATCCGCCGTGATTTTGGGTATTTCAGCAGCAAGTTCCGTGCGCATAGCAACGGAGTACCGATTGGCCTCACCCTTCAGCAGCGTGAGCATTTCCTGGATAATTCCGTTCACGTCGACCAACTCACGTCGTGGAGGAGACTTCGTGTAGAAGGAACGTATACGGTCGATGATCTCCGCCGCACGATTCCCATACTTGTCGATTCTGGCTGCTGCCGAACGGGCCCGATCAAGGTTGGGAGGTTCGTGTGCCAGCCATTCAATGCAGCTGTTGGCGCTGGTGATGGCGGCGGCGATGGGCTGCTTGATTTCATGCGCCAGAGATGCGGCCATCTCTCCCAAAGTGCTCACACGATTGGTATGTGCTAAATCGGCCTCTAGTTGTCGCAGTTTTTCACGCTCTTGCTCGGCAGACTTGCGCTCCGTAATGTCGGTCGAGCTGCCCACGAATTGCTCCAAATCTCCGGCGTCGGAAAGGACGGGATGACCGACAGAGTGGATCCATTTCACCTTTCCATTCGGAATAACAATTCGGAACTCCAGCTCGTAATCGGCTTTTTCCACGGTTGCCCGTTCGATCGTGCCCGTCCACTTAAGGCGATCCTCCGGGTGGACGCGTTCGAGATATTCTTCCCAAGTCGGCGCTCCCTCAGCTGGGTCGAAGCCGTAAATCCGGTACCACTCCTCGGAGAGGTGCACCGTCTTCCGATCCGCTAAGCGCCAAGCCCAGCTGCCCGTATGGGTCAGCTTTTGCGCCTCGGTCAGGTGCGCTTGCCGACGCTCGAGCTCGTGGGTCAGCAGTTCTTGCTCGGTGATATCCATCGCGGTGCCGAGAAACCCCTTGAGGACTTCGCCTTCGACAACAGGAATTCCAACGCAGCGAACATAGCGTTGCTCGCCGTCGGGGCGAACAATTCGTTTTTTTACATCGCAGCCAGAACGTTCCGCATGCATTCTCTTTATGGTGTTAACCATAGAGTTACGATCTTGTGGGTGCACGGTGGCGAGATACTGTTCAAGTGTTGGGACTCCCTTCTGCGGATCTAGGCCGTGAATCTTGAACATCTCCTGAGACCAGTACTCAAAAAAACCAGAGGGGTTAAACGCACAACTTCCCAAATGGGCAAGGCGCTGCCCCTCAGCAAGATAAAATTGGCTTTGTTGAAGCGCTTCCTCGGCACGCTTGCGATCTTCAATGTCCGTGAGTGTCCCGTACCATCTAAGAATGTTTCCATGCTGGCCCCGAAGTGGGACACCACGCACCAGAAACCATCGATAATCGCCGACAGCGGCGCGACGGAACCGCGCCTCGTCTTCGAAAAGCCGCCCGGTCGCAACGGAGATGCGCCAATTCTCGGAATGCTGTGCAAGATCTTCGGGATGGACCGCACGCTGCCAACCTGCGCCTGAACTCTGCTCGACCGAAAGCTCGGTATATTCGGTCCAGCGCTTGTTCACAAATGTGCAGGAGCCGTCAGACAACGCAGTGAAAGTCATCGCCGGAATTGTTTCCACAACGTCCCGCAGACGCTTTTCTTGGCTCTTGAGTCGATGAACGCGCCATCGATAAAGTGCCCAAAGCAGCGCCATAAAGATAGCGACGCACGACAAACGGAACCAGTAAGTTTGATAGTAGGCCGGGCCGACGTTCAAAGCGATCGCAGTTTCTGGCCCGTTCCACAGCCCCTCGCTGTTGCTGGCGACTAGCCGGAATCGATAGGAGCCGGGCCCGAGGTTCGTGTAAACGGCTTCTCGCGCCGCAACCGGTTGGCTCCAGCTATTGTCGAAACCTTCGAGAAAATATCGAAAGCGAATCCGCCCGGGCACCGCGAGGCTCAGCCCCGTGTACTCAAACGTGATTCGCCTGGGAGATGGAGGAATGTGAACGAAGGCGGCGAGGTTTGCGGTGTTGTTATCGGCGGTGATCGCCTCGATGTGAGGCAGCGCGGGAACTGAATTGTCATTGATCTGGGATGGATTGACAACCGACAAGCCGCTGCTGAGTGAAAACCAGATCCTGCCCGCTGGATCCGAGACCACCGATCGGCTCCGCTTCACTCCTTCAGTGCTCTCGAGACCATCGGCTTGGTCGTACTCGCGAACATCGACTGCTTTCACAACACCGCTTAGCAGTTTGTCGCGCGGAACGCGCAAAACATGATCTGAGGTCGCGATCCACAGCCAGCCGTTTTTGTCTTCTTCAATACCGAATATTGGTGCTTGCAGGGACCCAGGTACTCCGCGGGGTACATGCACCTGCCCATCACTGAGGTAAGCGAGACCTTCGGCCGTTCCTATCCACAAGATTCTCCTTGAATCCTGCAGGAGGCAGTTGACATCCTCGGAGGGTAATCCGTCGTTGCCGGTATAGGTTCGCCACCCCTTCTGCGACATGGCACTGACGCCCTTCGGGGTCCCGAACCACATCGTTCCGTCAGGGCCCTCGGCAATCGACGATATTGCGTTCGCCGCTAACCCGTCTGCAGTCGTGTAATTTGTGAAATGACCGTTCTTTAGCTCGCTTACGCCACTACTGAGGGTTCCTGACCAGACGGTACCATCGCGACTCCGATAGACCGCGTACACCCTGTTTTGTGCGAGGCCGTCCGCCAGCGTGTAGGTCTTGGCCGTAAACGAATTGCCGGAGTAGCGCAGATGGGTGAGTCCACCCTGTTGTCGTCCCACCCAGACATCATCCTTGCCAGTGCCGGCAATGGAGTAGACGACATCGTTGGCGATCCCATCGGCAGTGACAA
>JAUTWY010000383.1 GCA_030838305.1 Acidobacteriaceae bacterium | reverse complement strand
AAGGAGGGAACAAAGGCGGTGGCCGCAGAGCAGCTCGAAGAAGTTCCTATTTTCGTCGCGACGCTGACCAGCGTTATTTCCCAGCTCAAAAACCGGCTGCAACAACAATACGAGCGGGCTTATCCCGGCCTTGGCGGCATCATCCGCTTCGTGATTGACGAAGAAGAATCAGTGGCGCGGGATTTGTGCTCTCCATTTCCGTTTTACCGGACATGGTGGAAGCGCACTTCGCGCAGCTGGGGCTGGCACTGGCAAATCACCCTGACAAATTGGCAGCATCACCGATCTTTCCTGAAACCCAAGAACATGCGGCCCAGGCGGTGGGTCAAGTTTATCAATCACTTATATCTTGAGCGGTTCCAACTTATCAGCTCACTCGAACGACGCAAAATCCTTCGGCTGGAGTTTCAGTCTGGAACCCTTTAGATTTACGTTATCAGCCTTTAACAAAGAAAGGAAAAACCCTATGGATCCGACCGGTGAGAGCACTAAACTTCGCGGAGAGGAGAAGCACCCGATGCGATTTGCCGGCTCAGAGCTTGGTGCACAACGCCATGTCTGTGCCTTTTTTCATTCGGCTGATGAGGAGTACCGTGTCGTAATTCCTTTCATCAAAGACGGGTTCGAGTGCCGCCACAAGGCCCTTCATATCGTCGATCCCAAGTTGCGGGACGAACACCGGCAGCGGTTGGCATCGGGCGGAATCGATGTGGCCGCGGCAGAGCAAAGCGGCCAATTCGATCTAAGTAGCTGGCCTGATACGTATCTGCGTGATGGCTGTTTCGATCAGGATCGAATGCTTGCGGTCGTCCAAGAGGTGCTTGACGCGGGCACACAGCAGGGTTTTGCGCTAACTCGCATGATGGCCCATATGGACTGGGCTCTGGAAAAACAGCCGGGTATCGATGACTTGGTGGAGTACGAGACAAGGGTGAACTATATCTGGCCTCGGTATAAAGATGTTGCCATCTGCGTTTACGATCTCGCGAAGTTTGGCGGGCATATCGTGATCGACATCCTGCGGACGCATCCGATGATCTTGATCGGCGGCATCATCCACGAGAATCCGTTCTTTGTACCGCCGGATGAGTTTTTGCGGGAACTGCGCGAACGCCGCGCGTCCCGGATTAAGTCAGCGACTTGAATTGACCCCGCGATGGAAGCGGAGATGGAACAGGCGGCTAATGAAATTAAGCGCCTGAAGACCTGTATCAACAACCTGATCAGCGTTCGAGCGCTTCCCGCCATCTGGAGTGGCGGACAGCCTTCCCAAATTCTCAGTGCTTTGCTCGACGTGCTGCTGGAGATGTTGAGCCTCGATTTCGCCTATGCTCGGTTGATGGATTCAACTAACGGGACCCCCGTCGAGATGGTCCGGTTCGCGCAAGACCGAAACCTGACCGCCCAGCCGCAAATAATCGGCCGTGCGCTCAACTCTTGGCTGGAGGATTTTGCAGACACCTCGCCTTTGCTCGTGCGGAATCCCTTAGGAGATGGGGAGGTTTCGGTCCTGCTTTTGCGGCTGGGCCAGCAGGCCGAAATTGGTGTGTTCGTTGCAGGTTCTAAGCGACCCGATTTTCCGACGCAGACTGAGAGGCTCCTGCTTAATGTAGCGATGAATGGGGCAACGATCGGACTGCAGGAAGCACGATTCTTGGGCGAGCAGAAGCGGGTCGCAGAGGAACTCGATGAAAGGGTCGCGCGAAGAACCAGCCAACTTCGGGCTGCCAACGAAGAGTTGGAAAGGGAAATTGCCGCACGCAAGCAGGCGGAGGCGTTGCTGGCCGGTGAGAAACGGCTTCTCGAGATGGTTGCAAGGGGCGATTCGCTTACGCTTATTCTGGATGCTCTCTGTCGGCTGGTCGAGGAGCTGGCCAGCGGTTCTCTTTCTTCGATCTTGTTGTTGGAACCGAATGGCAATCGCCTTCGGCATGGTGCCGCGCGCAGCCTGCCAAAGGCTTACATCGACGCAATTGATGGCTCAGTCATTGACGCTTCGGCGGGTTCGTGCGGAACCGCTGCTTATCGGGCGAAATCAGTGATCGTTTCGGACATCGCCAATGATCCGCTCTGGACCAATTATCGCGATGTCGCCATGTCACATGGGTTGCGAGCGTGTTGGTCGACACCAATTCTTTCCTCAGAAGGCAAAGTGTTAGGAACGTTCGCCATCTATTATCGCGAGCCGCGAACCCCGACTCCGCAAGAGCTCGAAATTATTGAACGGACTACGCATTTGGCGAGTATCGCGCTGGAGCGAAAACGAGCAGAAAACGCGTTGCGGGCTTCCGAGCAAGTCGCGCGGGGGCAAGCTGAGGCACTCTCCCAGAGTTTGGATATTTTGGCGACCACGCCGGATCCCGAAAAGTTTATTGGGCAGATGCTGCGCACAATTCGTGGCCTCTTGAACGCGCAGAACGTGAGCTTGTGGTTGTTCGACGAATCGAGTGACTCACTCGTTTTGCGGTTGCAAACGGACGGCGCAAAACGGGCCACTGCGGACGCCACGGGCACATCAATGAAGGATCCTTTGTCTTTAAAACAGAACGCCATCGTTCAGGAGTTGCTCTTGACGGCAGGTCCAGTTATTTGCGCAGACGTCGAGCGCGATCCGCGCATTAGCGAGCATTGGCGCGATCATTTGCAGCAAAACAGGACGAACAGGTTTGTGGTCGTTCCAATTCTAGTGGGCGGCCAGGTTAGGGGGTTGATCGGAGTCCACCATTCAGACCGGGCAACTTATGAGCCGGAAGAGATCGAATTGACCCAGGCACTCGCCCATCAAGTCATGCTTGCCATTCAACTAAATCAGTCTGCCGAACAGAGCCAACAGGCGGCGATTCTAGAAGAGCGCAATAGAATGGCGCGAGATATTCACGACACGCTCGCGCAGGGACTTACTGGAGTGATCGTGCAGCTGCAAGCGGCAGAGGACGCAACTTCGAAGGGCTATAAGAAAGACGCACGTAACCATCTGCAAAATGCTAGAGAGTCAGCGCGCCACGGTTTGAGCGAAGCGCGCAGGTCCGTCCGCGCCCTGCGGCCACAGATCCTCGAAGACGCGACGTTTTGGGAAGCGCTACAAACTCTAATTAAAAGCGCCACGGTGGGCACCGAGCTTCACGCGGAGTTCCAACTCCGCGGCAAGGTGCGCGACCTTCCGGAAAAGGCGCAGGAAAATTTCCTCCACATCGGACAAGAAGCTTTAACTAACACTCTCAAGTACGCTCGCGCCACACGTTTTGAAACGCGCTTGAGCTATAATGCAAGAGAAGTTCGTTTGGAATTTCGAGACGACGGAAAAGGATTTAAGTTGAATGGCCAACATGGCGGTTTTGGCCTGACCGGGATGCGGGAACGTATCGACAAAATTGGCGGTTCCTTAGCGATTGCGAGTGCGCGCGGCAAAGGTACAAAAATCGTTGTCGCCTTTCCTGACAAGTAAGCTCGCTCGTTCAAAAGGATGAGATAAGTCTCGTTCGCAGGCAGTGCTAATAATTCCGTCCTTTACCCAATAGCGGGGGACCACTGCGAAGGGTTAACCTTTCGCATGATCAAACCTTTCTTCGGCAAAGAGACAGTAGCGGTGTGGAAGGAATTGTATGTCTGAGAAACTGGAAGGAAAGGTCGCACTCATTACGG
>JAUTWY010000380.1 GCA_030838305.1 Acidobacteriaceae bacterium | reverse complement strand
GGAAGGCGGCTGAAAAGCTCATCGAGAAAACGAATCGTCGGTTGCGCCAGCCCGCGCGGATCAAGCTCAGCACGTTCGGCTCCACAAGCTACCGCACGCCAGCAGCTCCAGTCGGGCAGGGAAGCGTGGCGTAACTCGGCATGGAACACGGGAATTGTATCTGCCAGATTTCCAATCACCGGCAATTCACACGCGCGCACGCGATCAAGCTGCGCCGGATCAATTTCAAAGTGGACGATCTTGGCATGAGGCGCGAAGCGCGTTGGATCTCCAGTCACGCGATCATCCAGCCGCGCTCCAAAAACCAGCAGCAGATCAGTCTCGTGCAGAGCCGTGTTGGCGGCCCGCGTCCCGTGCATGCCCACCATGCCGAGGTAGTACGGCGATTGCGGTGGAACCGCGCCCAATCCGTGAACTGTCGCGAACGTCGGAATATTCAAATCATCGAGAAGTTGACGAAGTTGCGGTACAGCTCCGGAAAGCTTGGCGCCCGCGCCCACCAGCGCCACCGGCCTCGAAGCCTGCTGCAGCAAGGCCACCATCGTGTCGCTGAATGCGCCTTCCGCCTTCCCATCGGCGGTTCGCGCGTGAGGCGTAAATTTCACCGGCCCGGAGAATTCTTTCTTGGCCTTTAATATGTCGGTGGGAATGTCGATGACCACCGGCCCCGGTCGTCCACTACGCGCCCAATGAAATCCTTCGGCAATCACTTCGGGGATTTCGTCGATCGTGCGGACCAGCCGGCTCCATTTCGTGAGCGAAAGTGTCACGCCAAAGACGTCCGTCTCCTGAAACGCATCGGTGCCGATCATCGCAGTGCGCACCTGTCCCGTGATGCAAACCAGAGGCACTGAATCCATTTTCGCATCGGCGATGCCGGTGACCAGATTTGTCGCGCCCGGACCACTCGTCGCCATGGCGACGCCAACTTTTCCCGTGACCCGAGCAAAACCTTCCGCCGCAAAAACTGCGCCCTGCTCGTGCCGCGTCAGCACATGCCGCACGCCGCTGCCCTCAAGCGCGTCGTACAACGGCATGATCGCCCCGCCGGGATAACCGAATACCAGGTCTACCCCCTCAGCACGAATGCACTGCAGAACGATGTCAGCTCCCTTAAGCATTCACAACCTGCTCCGGCTCGGGCTTCTTCGCCTCCGCTGGTTTCTTCGCGTCCCGGCCAGGCAACCAGCTCATCATCCCGCGCAACTGCGCGCCCACAATCTCGATCGGATGTTGCTGCTCTTTTTGCCGCAGATCGTTGAAGTGATAGCCGCCATCTTTATTTTCCTTAATCCACTCACGAGCGAAAGTTCCATCCTGAATGTCGGAAAGAGTCTTCTTCATCGCGGCCCGTGTGGCATCGCCAACAACCTTCTCGCCGCGCGTCAGGTCGCCATACTCGGCGGTGTTCGAAATCGAGTAACGCATGCGCGAAAGCCCGCCTTCGTAGATCAGGTCAACGATCAGCTTCATCTCGTGCAGGCATTCGAAGTAAGCAATCTCCGGCGCGTAACCGGCCTCGACCAGTGTCTCGAATCCCTTCTTGATCAGAGACGTCAACCCTCCGCACAGCACCGCCTGCTCGCCGAAAAGATCGCTCTCGGTTTCTTCCTTGAACGTGGTCTGCAGCACCCCGGCGCGAGTGGAGCCAATGCCATGCGCATAAGCCAGCGCATACTCGTGCGCCCGCTTGCTCGCGTCCTGTTGAATCGCAATCAGGGACGGCACGCCGCGCCCTTCAGCGTAAACCCGTCGCAACAGATGTCCGGGCGATTTGGGCGCAATCATCACGACATCCACATCGGCTGGAGGAACAATCGTCTTGAAGTGAACGCTGAACCCGTGCGAGAAGCCGAGAATTTTTCCCGGATGCAGAAACGGCTTGACGTATTGCTCGTAAACCGCCGCCTGCGTCTCATCGGGCGTGAGCATATGGATCCAGTCCGCGCGCTTCGCAGCCTCATCCGGAGCCACCACCACCATGCCGTCGGCGCGAGCCTGTTGCGCGCTCGGACGGTTTGGCTCGAGGCCGACGATGACCTTGTAGCCGCTATCGCGCAAATTCTGCGCTTGCGCATGTCCCTGGCTCCCGTAGCCCAGGATGGCGATGGTCTTGCCCTTCAGGGCGTTCGGGTTGGCGTCATGCTCATAGAAAATTGTGGCCACTGGCTGCTCCTTTGTTTGTGGGGCGGGCACCTTCGCCCACCGCGGTTGGAAGCGCTAATACCCTGTCGCAAAACAGCAAACCGACCGGTCGGTCGGTACAATGATGTTACCGAAGGCCAATTGCGCTGTCAAGAAAGAAGTTTCTTCGTGAATGATGAACACGTTGGGGATGCGAAAATACTTACAGACCAGCACGATTCATGTGGGGACAGCCGCGCCCTCGGCTGTCCGGCGGCCCAGGGGTATCGGGCCGCGGCGGATCGCACCTCAAAGTACGACGAAGACCGCCCGGTATACCGCCTGAGGAACATTCTCCCCGCAGTCCTCGTATCCCTAATCAAGGAGGCCCACCCATGTACTGCAACGCTTGCGGCAAGGCCATCGCTGAGGACGGTCGCTTCTGCTCCTACTGCGGCACCGTCGTGGGACTTGTCCCCACGCCGAATCGACTGACACGCTCCCGCTTCGACAGAAAGATCGCGGGCGTCTGTGCCGGGCTGGCTCAGTATTTCGATCTTGACGTCACGCTCGTGCGCATTCTCTGCATCTTCCTCACGCTCGCCACCGGAGTTTGTCCCGGCATCGTCACCTACCTGCTCGCCTGGATCCTCGTTCCGAGCGAGCCGGAACTGAAGCCACTGCTCGCGTCACAACAGCCGGTGGCAGGTTAGGGATTTTACGGGGGGTTCACATGTCTTCGCAGTAGTACACTCTAGCCCTGAGCGCAGCCCCGTGGCCGGGAAACGAAGCGAATAAATCCGCTTTTGGGTGGCGCAACGCTTTCAGCGCTGCGATGGAGAGCCAAACCAGAACGGCTTTAGCCGCTGGGGTCTCGATGGAAATGGTGAACGTCCCGTGAACTGCACCCTTGGTGTGAGACAAAGAAACTGGGGACAGATTGTTTGGCCTGGAAAGATTGTAAACCGGGGGTGTGGGGCGAGTTTTTGCGCAGCGGTCCAAACGGTTGGCCGCTCCGGCAAGGTCGCAGCAAACTTTATTCTCGCGAGGAATCCACACAGCCCAGCGGGTCGCGCTTCGGGCTGAGTCACGGCAGCATGAAGGCTAGGCTATCGCTTCCGTCTCCTGGCCAACCTCCGGCTGCAGCGCGGTGAGGTCATCGGAAGCATGCGAATGTGTCGTCGCTACCAGCATGTAGATCGAGGGCACGACGAACAACGTGAATGCTGTCCCGATGATCATTCCGCTCACCAGCATAATGCCGATGCTGTTGCGGGCTCCGGCGCCAGGGCCGGTGGCGAATACCAGCGGAAAGTGGCCCATGACTGTGGCGGCGGTCGTCATCAGAATCGGTCGCAACCGCGTTTCGGCCGCTCCGATCACCGCAGCCAGCTTGCTCTTTCCCGTTTCCTGGAGATGGTTGGCAAACTCAACGATCAGGATGCCGTTCTTTGAAACCAGCCCGACCAATGTAATCAGTCCGACCTGGCTGTATATGTTGAGCGTCGTCAGGCCGAGGAACGAAAACAGCAACGCGCCTGAAATAGCGAGAGGCACCGAGCCTACCAGAATAATGAAGGGATCGCGGAAGCTTTCAAACTGCGCAGCGAGGACAAGGTAGATCAGGATCGCCGACAACAAGAACGTTCCGAGGAACTTGCTGCCTTCAACGCGAAGCTGGCGCGATTCGCCGGAGTAGTCCACGGTGAAGCCCTGCGGCAGGATGGTCTTGGCCTGGTCCTCGAGAAAACCCAGCGCTTTGTCGAGCGGCACATTCGGAGGGATCACTCCCTGAATGGTGACGGCGTTGAGCTGCTGGAATTTTTTCAACTCGCGCGGCTCGGTTGTGGTCTTCAATGTCGCGAACGTGGAGAGCCGGACCAGTTTGTTGTCGGATCCTTTGACGTAGATTTGTCCGAGCTGATCGGGCGTCAGACGCTCCGCCCGCTTGATCTGCGGAATGACTTTGTAGCTGCGGCCCTGGATGCTGAACCGATTTACGTAATCGCCGCCCAGCATGGTGGAAAGATCCTGACCGGCTTGAGTCAGGTCCACTCCCTGGGAGCGAAGCTTGTCGCGGTCGAACATGACCTCGGCTTGCGGCTGGTCGAACTTCAAGTCGGAGTCGGCGAAAATGAACAGGCCGCTCTGGAATGCCTTGCCCACGAGCTGTTTGGCAAAGACGTCGAGCTGTCGCGGCTCCATCGCCGAAGTAATCACAAACTCAACCGGGAAGTTTCCGCCTCCGGGCAACGGCGGCGGCGTAAGTGGAATCACGCGGATGCCAGGAATCTTTGACAGCGGTCCAACAGATTCAACGAGCAACTGCTGCGCCGTCTTTTTCCGTTGGCTCCAAGGCTTGGTTACCATCCCGCCAAAGCCGCCGCTGGGTGATGTGATCTGAAAGATGCTGTCGCTCTCGGGGAAGGCGCGATAGACGTCATAAACTTCAGACGTGAACAGGTTGGTCTGATCGATCGTAGAGTTCGCGGAACTCTGGATCACTCCAAAGACGACTCCCTGATCCTCGGCTGGCGCCAATTCGCGCTGCGAGAACATGTAGAAAGGCACGATCAACAGGACAACAATTGCCCAAAGTACGAAGACCACAGGCCGATACTGAAGCGTGCTGGCGAGCGTGCGTCCATAAAGACCGCGAATCCTCTCGAACGTGCGATTGACGATTCCCGCGAAGCCGCGTTCGCTGTCTCCGGCACGCAACAGCTTCGAACCCATCATGGGAGAAAGCGTTAGCGCCACTACGCCGGAAACGATGACAGCACCCGCGAGAGTAAATGCAAACTCCCGGAACAGAGCGCCCGTCAGTCCGCCTTGAATGCCAACCGGCGCATAAACAGCGGCAAGAGTGATGGTCATGGCGATGATCGGGCCGACCAATTCGCGGGCCGCATCAATGGCCGCCTGATAAGGCGTCTTACCCAGATGAAGATGGCGCTCGACGTTTTCGACGATCACAATCGCGTCATCGACCACTAAGCCGACGGAGAGCACAATCGCTAACAGGGTAAGAAGGTTAATGGTGAAGCCGAACAGCAGCATGAGAAAAACGGCGCCGATCAGGGAAATCGGGATAGCAACGACCGGAATCAGAACCGAGCGGAACGATCCCAAGAAAAGGAAAATGACAACGACAACGATCAGCAGCGTTTCGGTGAGCGTTGTCAGCACTTCGTTAATCGCGTCTTGAATGTAGGCGGTCGAGTCATACGGAATACCAGCCTTCATTCCAGGAGGCAACTGCGCCTGGATTTCCGGTATTGCGGCACGGACTTTCTTGATGACCTCGAGTGAGTTGGCCGTGGGGAGAACCCAGATGCCCATGAACGTCGCGGTCTCGCCGTTGAAACGGACGTCCTGTTCATAGTTCTGAGCGCCAAGGACCACGTCGGCAATCTCGCCCAGGCGGACGACGACTCCCTTATCCTGTTTGACCACCAACTGGCGGAATTCGTCCGCGGTGCGCAGATCGGTGTTGGCGATCAAGTTCACCGACACCATGGAACCTTTGGTAGCGCCGAGTGCGGAAAGATGGTTGTTCTTGGATAACGCGTCGCGTACCGCGGAGGCGGAAATGCCGAGTGCCGCCATTTTGTCCGGCTTGAGCCAGATTCGCATGGCGAAGGTGCGGTCCCCGAGAATGTCGGCGCGCTGCACACCGCTGATCGCGCTCAGCTTGGGCTGCACGACTCTAGTCAGGTAGTCAGTGATCTGGTTCTGATCGAGGCTGGCGGATGAAAACCCCAGATACATCGCGGCAAACTGCGTGTCCGCGGTTTGCAGGTCGATAACCGGCGCCTGCGATTCTGGCGGTAGATCGTTGCGCACCTGGGCCAGCTTGGCCTGGATCTGCGTAAGCGCCGCATTCGTGTCGTAGTTGAGCTTGAGGTGCACGGTGATCGTGCTCAGGCCCTGAGCGCTCGATGATTCCATGTAGTCGATGCCGTCAGCGCTGGCGATGACGCGCTCGAGCGGCGTCGTGATGAAGCCGCGGACCAAGTCCGCATTGGCGCCGACATAAACCGTCGAGACCTGCACCACCGCTATGTCGCTGCGCGGGTACTGCCGCACACTCAACGAGCGGATCGACTGCAGGCCTGCGATCACGATCACCAGACTGACTACGATCGAAAGGACCGGCCGTTTTATAAAGAGATCGGTGAACTTCATTTCGCTGTCCTTATTCCCTATCCTTAAGGTTTAGCTGTCCTCGGGCTTCGGTGCGGGACTATTTCCCGGCTGGACTTTGTTGTTGACTTGAACGGCCGCGCCATTGCGCAGCTTGAACACGCCCGACGTGACCACCTCATCGCCGGGGTTTAGCCCCGAAATGACCGCGACCTGATCGCCGCGCGAACCCTCGACTTTGACGAACTGCTGCCGCACTCCACGATAGGTCTGGCCCTTGGGGTCCTTGAGATCGGTGATCACAAAGACCGAGTCACCATACGGCGCATAATTGATCGCGGAGGCAGGCAATGCGATGACGGCGCGGTTTGCACCCACAGGCAGCTCTACCTGAACAAACATTCCGGGGCGCAATTTTCCTTCCGGATTGGAGAGGGTTGCCTGTACCTGGATATTCCTGGTAGCCTCGTCGACTTCCGAGTCAATCGCCGTAACGGTGCCGTTAAACACCTTCCCCGCGAGATCTTCGGTGGTGAGGCGCAATTTGCCGCCGACGTGCACTTGAGCGGCTACCTGCTGCGGCACGCCAACGTTCACATAAATCGGATTGAGAGACTGGTTTGAGACCACAGGACTGCCGGCGGGCAAATACTGTCCCAGGTTCACCTTGCGGATGCCAAGAATTCCGGAGAACGGGGCACGAATCGTCTTGCGTGCGATCGTAGCCCGGATCTCCGCGACATTTGCCTCGGTGGCCTTCTGTTGGGACGTGGCTTGATCGTATTCCGCCCGTGAGATGACGCCAGCATTTAGCAACTCCTGCGTCCGGCCAAAAGTCGCCCGAGCCAGTTCGCTCTGCGCCTCAAGCGAAGCCAGTTGAGCCCGCTCCTGCCGGGTATCAAGCTCGACCAGAACATCCCCTTCGTGGACCGCCTTGCCGGAATCGAAGTTGATTCGTGCGACGGTGCCTGGAAGGTCGGCGCTAACCACGACGCCATGGACAGCCTCCATGGTGCCAATCACGCTCATGCTGACCGGCCACTGCCCACGTTGCGCCACGACGCTGGTGACGGCTTCCGGAGGCGGCTGAAACGCGGAGGCATGCACGGCCGACTCAATTTGCCGGAATTTAACGAAGCCCAAAGCCGTCAGGAGCACTAACACCACGCCCAACATGAGAATCAATCTCTTTGCCATCACTTCTCCTTACAAACAAAACATCACTAGGGTTAGAGGGGAGGCCGCAGACACTGGCAGTCGCAGCGTTCAGCAATTGCCATTGTCCCATCAGATTTGCCCATATTGCAAAAGGATTCAGAGCTTTAGCAAGGGCTGTGGCGCCGCCTGTGCCTCGAAAGAGGCAGCCACGGCTCAGTCCTGCGCTACCTAATATGACGGATGAAGGGTGGCAAGATCGACAGTTTTTTGGAATTATTTTTGTTTTTCGTGTGGAACCACAGTTGAAGGCGTCGACTGCCTGGGCAACCCGCTGTACGGCAGGTCCCTCCACTCGCCTTCCCGTTCCCTTCGGGGATGGGGAACTCCGGTCCGGGATGACAAGTTCTTAAGCTAAGAGGATCAGCCAGATGCAGCGCCAGAGTTCGGCCGGCTAGGCGCTGGAAGGCAGAAGCAAGCTGCGCATTGGCATTCCCGCCATCAACGTTTACCATGTCAGCCGATGGCCCGCGAGACCGTGGTCGACTCCCGGCAGGAAATCCTGCGCACCGCTGCCCGTTTGTTTCAGCAGCGCGGTTACGATGCGACGTCTATGAATGATGTGGCTACCGCCCTTAAGCTGAGCAAGGGCGGGCTCTATCACCACTTTCAGAGCAAGGACGAAATCCTGTTTGAGATCATGAACCATGCAATGGAGATCACACAGGAGCGCGTGGTGGATCCGGTGCGCGGCTTTGCCGCCCCCGAGGAGCGGTTGCGGGCACTGATCCGGCTGCACATTGAAGTTGTGTTGAGCCCGCGCGACCGCGAGATCACGGTGATGCTGCACGAAAACCATCCATTGCCGCCAGCGCTGCGCAAGCGCATCAACTCGCGCAAGAAGGATTACATCCATTTCCTGGAAAATCTGATCGCTGAAGTGCAGAAAAAAGTGCAGGAGGAAGTGCAGGAAAAAGGCCGACCGCAGACGAAAATCAAAGTCAGCCCGCGGGCGGCGGCGTTTGCTCTGCTGGGAATGATCAACTGGATCTATCAGTGGTACAAACCGGAGGGAGAACTTCAGGCGCAGAATCTGATCCCACAATTTACCGATCTGATTTTCGGGGGAATTCTTGCGTGAAGGTCCTAATCGCCAAGGTTGCGGAGATTAACCAGCAGCGCGCCGAGAGCGGCAAGTTGTATCGCGAGTTTCTGCATGTTCCGGCAATGAGCGCGGGGCTGTACGTTCTGCCCGGCGGAGGAACGGACCCGCAGAAGCCGCATCACGAGGATGAGATCTACTATGTAATCCGCGGGAATGCCCGCTTCCAAGCCGGGTCCGAAGATCGAGAAGTTTCAGCGGGCAGCGTGATCTTTGTGGCAGCGGAAGTGGAGCATCGCTTCTACGAAGTGGCGGAAGAATTAGCCTTGCTGGTTTTCTTCGCGCCCGCGGAGAGTTAAGTCTGCCGGGCTTTGCCCATGCGGGACAGCCGAGGCGGCTGTCTCTCGTTAGTACGAGGGTAAATTATTTTGGCGGGATCCAGTAGATTTCTTCCTTGATCGCGGTTTTGTCGAGGAAGCCGCGGCGCTTCAGGATTGCCTTGCTGTTCGCGATCATGTCAGGATGGCCGCACAGGTACGCGTGAGTGTTGCTGGCGTCGAGCCCCCACTGATCGGCATACTTTCGCAAAATGTCGTCGGCACGTCCGATCTCGCCGGGCCAGTCGGCGTGATCCCACGGGCGGCTGACGGTGGGAACGTATTTGAGAAAAGGCAACTCCCCAGCGAAGCGGGTTAGCTCATCTTTATAGCCGAACTCCCAGGGACGGCTGGCGCCATTCAGCAGGTACAACTTCTGAGCTCCATCGAAGCGGCCTTCTTTCCAATCTTTGGACAAAGTACGAATGAAGCTGACGAACGGAGCAACGCCCGTCACTGTGGACACCAGTAAATGATTCGTGCGGCCGTTTGCCGTCTCGAGTGTGAACCGTCCTTTGGGCGCTTTGCGCATGAGCAGTTCGTCGCCGGGCTGCAGCTTGTAGAGTTTTGGCGTGAGCGCTCCATCGGGCACCAGTTCGAAGAAAAACTCAACTTCATCTTCCGAGGGCGACGAGGCGATTGAATATGGACGCTCGATGCGCTTGCCTCCCTCTTCCACACCGAGCGTGGCGTATTGCCCGGGGAGAAAGTTGAAGTGCTCTCCCGACTGAATGCGAAACATCCACAGGTCGGGCGCGAAGTCAGCGCGCTGGGTGACTCGCGCGTGATAAAACTTGTCGTCCGAAGCCGGCATCGTTCGAAAAACCTCGCTAGCAAAACCGTCAGAGTGCGCGCGTGAGGAGGCGAATCCTGAGAGTTAGAGTGTGGAGATAATAAACGGGAAGGGCGATTTTGACAACCGAACGGTCGTTCGATTTAGTGGGAGCCAGCGCCTTCCGGCGAAATGGTGTCCGGGGGATCTTCCTCGATCCAAGATGGGTCTGCGATCTCGATCCGAAGATCGGAACTCACTTTTGGTTCAGAAGGAGGGGGCTCGGGCAGAGCGCGAAGCTTTTCGAGTTCCTCCTGCGTCTTCTGCCAGTCTTTGGGTTTCTTCTTGGTCTCGATGGGAGCGCTCGGATCGGAATAGAAAGCGAGAATGTTGTTTCTTACCTCGGGTGTGATTTTATCGAAATTGCGCTTTGTCAATTGATCCAGCAGACGCGCATAAGTCTTGTCGGTGAGCGCATATTCACCGGCGTGGGTATTTTGTCCGGTATCAAAGTCCGTGTTGGTGAGCTGCAATTTTCCCGCCGAAGTTTCGGTCAGCAGTTTTTTGTAATTTTCGATGGTCAGAACCACACTCGCAATGTAAAGGTCTTCCGTCTGGTGGGTCGGAATCTTGAAGTCGAGCGCCTTGAACGGTCCTACCTTGGGCACAAACCTCAGGAAGAATGCCAGCAGCCGAGTTCCGAAGCCGGGACGACGGTAGCCCTTGCCCCATTCCTTCTGATAATTCGTTCGTGACAGATAGTAGCGGAACTGACGCGCCTTGAAGTTTGGAGTTTCCTTGACGATCTCACTGCGCCGCGAGATCAGCGCCACTCGCGTCATCTCGGGGACGATTTGGCTGATCGCGCGCCGGAAAGTACCGAAGGCCAGATCTTCATTGGTGATGACATCACTCAACGGAATATCGTACGTATCCTGAAATGCGCGCTCCAGCACCGGCTTCGAAACCTCGAAGCCGATGAAGTCATGATAGCGATCGGAGGTGTAGCGGTTCTTGGCAACCTGGGTTACGTCGAAGCCAAATTCGGTGCGGATATGGGCTTTGGGATCGTCCTCGTAGGTGACGATGTCTCCATATTTCTTTCGGAGCTTGGGAAACTGGATGCCGACGGCCTTGTTGATGGTGGGATGCCCGCTGTTGTCCGCGGCGTAGTGTGCCAACGCGCCCAGGGCAAAAGCATATTCGTTGAGATCGGTGGCCTCGTTGAGCATGTTCACAATGAAGTCGCCACTGCGAACGTAATGCGTCAGGTCGCTAAAATACTTGCTGCCGAACGGATAATACCCCATGTCCTGAATCAGCGAGCCGCCGTATGCGAAGGCATGCGCTTTCTTCAATTCCTCGTCTGTAGCAGCGGGAAAGCGGTTCTTCAACAGGGGAATGATGTTGTCCTTCCATACCAGGTCCACGACTTGTTCATGGGTGAGCACGGAGTAAGCTGCGCACGTCTGCACCGTGCCGCCGAGCAGCAGGACAACCGCGAGCCCAAGCCCAAGCACAGCTCGCCAGAAATGGAGTGTGCGCTTCATTTGCCGAGAACGAGAACCACAAACGTGTCGGAGAGGATAGTGCGGCGAGGATGCGGATTATCCGCGGTCGCGGCCGGTGGCGGACCAAACTTTGCCGTCACAACGAATACGTTGTGCGTCTTCGAGTCCAGCGCCATGGTGCGTGCACCCGCCTGGGTCGGGACATTTTCCGCCACGCTAAATTTGCCGGGTGAATCCTCCTTAACTAGAGTCAGCACGCCTTCGCCGCACGAAGCAAATGCCAGTCCGGATTCGTCGTCGAACGCGGTGGCGTCCACACCGTCACCAATTGCGGGCGTGGCTAAGACTTTGCCGGTATCCGCATTCACCACCGCCATCATCTTGTTGTCGCAGCCTACGAACAGCAGCCTGTTCTTTTTGTCCATTGAAAGTCCGCTGGGCTCCGTACAGGGCGCGAGCGGCCACTTCGACCTGACCTCGAGTTTATTGGGATCGATCGACACCAGTTCGCTCTTGTCTTCGATATTCACCCAAACTCCGCCTTTGCCGTCCGTGACTGCGAATTCAGGCTTGCCGCCAAGTTTGATCGTGCCCAGCACCGTGCCTTTTTCTGCGTCGATGGCGGTGGAATCCTGACTGCGGCCGTTAAACGTGAACACGCGCCTGGTTGCCGGATCGTAGAGAATCGCATCGGGATTGTCGCCGACTTTCACTTTGCTGGCGGTGGCGAGCGTCTTCAGATCAAAAATGCTGACCGTCCCCTCGCGTCCGTTGCTGACGAATCCGCGCCCCAGATCCGGCGCGAGCGCGATCCCATGAACTCCCGGAGTATCCGCGATGTCGCCAACGGTTTTGCCGGAATCAAGATCGAGCACGATGACGTGCGTGGCGCGCGAAATATAAAGACGGCGCGCGGCCGCATCGGCGGTCAAATAGTCCCAACCGCCGTCGCCGCCAACTTGGTAAGTTTTCACCACCTTATACCCAGGTCCCGCCGCAGCTAGAGCGACCGCCGCGACCAGCAGAGTGAGCGAAGATGTCCAACGCACGAATCTTCCTTTGGCACATAAGTTTTTGGCAGACATGAATTCCTCGGCAGCTTTCTGATCCCCGCGTTGTATTCCGATGCTAGTTTCCGGCCCCAGGTAGCCGCGAACTTGCATCTAATTTCGCTTGGGCGAGGTCCAGAAGTAACTTTACCCTATCTTTCGGCTTCCCTAAACTTTCACTATGGGTATATTTGCAGAAAAACCGCCAGAACAGGGCGGAGGTCTTGGCGCACAGGTTGGTGTGCAGCCGGTTGACCCGCGGCTTAGGCCCACGCCGGATTATGGCACGCTCGGCCCGGGCTCGGATTTTGCGAAGTCGTCGACTGGTCTCTCGGCGACGTCGGCGAGTCCCGCGACTGCAGCATCTTCTGGAGT
>JAUTWY010000374.1 GCA_030838305.1 Acidobacteriaceae bacterium | reverse complement strand
CTGCTGCAACGCTGGCCGAGACTTGCCGCGGCTAAACAACCGAACGATCGTCCGGCGTGGATGGAGTATACTAAGGGACTGTCTAGAAATAACATTACCGGATATCAGGGTTTGCGGGGATGGATTTCGTAGTTCCATTCTCCATGGAATTTATCTCTGCGAAGGTTGAGTTGCGCGATCTCTTGGTCAGAAACCTTGACGCCTTTGGCGTAGGCGCGGGTATCCAGTTCGGAATGGACCTTGAGCCCTGTAGTCGAGCGGGTGGCCGCAATCAGGCTCACTATGACCTCCAGACTGACCAGTGGCTTGCCACGCCAGTTTTGCGTGATGCGCGAAAAGAGGCGGTGTTCGATTTTGTTCCATTTGCTGGTGCCCGGTGGAAAATGGCAGACGGCGATGCTCAGCGCGCTTTCGTCGGCGAATTTCTGGAGTTCCAGTTTCCACAATCGTACGCGGGAGCCATTGCTTCCGCCGCCGTCAGCGGTAATCAGCAGACTGGTCGACTTCGGGTATGCCTGCTGCCCCATTGACCGCCACCAGCGGCGTATGCTTTCGACCGCAAACTCGGCGGTGTCATGGTCCACCCCGACACTCACCCAACCGACATTGAGACCAATGTCGTAAATCCCGTAAGGGTTGGCACGGCCGAGTTCCGGAATCAGGAAATCGTGGACCCGCACCTTTTCCGGATCTCCTTTCGGGCGCAGTTCCTTGCCGGTATTCTTAAAATCGCCAATTAATTCTTTCTTTTTCGTATCCACCGAGATGACCGGCTCCTTTCCGCCCAGATACTGCTTCACCTTGTTGTTGACGTATTCAAACTGGGCATTCCGGTCAGGATGGCTTGCTCCTTCGTTGGTCTTGCGGTTGGCTTGCAGGCTGTACTCCAGTTCGTGCAGCAGGTCTGCCACCACCTGATGACTGACAGCATGCCCCTTGTTCTTTAGTTCGGCCTCCAGATTTCGAACGCTGCGGCAGGTCCATCGCAAAGGCGATTCCGGATCGCCACGCGTTGTCGATTCCAACAGTTCCTCAAGGTCGGTCTTCAACGAAGGATCCAACTTCACGGCGCTTTTCCGGCCACCCCCCGAACGTCGAATCCGCCTCTCCGGCAACACTGCGGACTGCTTCAATTCAGCGATCCCTTGACGGATCACTTGCCGCGATACTCCCGTTGCCTTCGCCACCGTCGAGATGCCTCGCCAACCCACCGCCTCGCTTTCGGCAGCAACAAGCAGGCGTCGTGATCGCTCGTCCAACACACCGCGCAACCTTTTAAAGCGCTCCTCGATTCCGGTGAGTATCTCCATACTCACCAGGGTACTCCAAAACATTATTATGTGGTAATGTTATTTCTAGACAGTCCCTACGCTTTTTCTGAGACTTGCGCTCAGAAAAAGTGGCCCCTTCGGGGCAGCAGGCCCGAGGTTTGTGTGTTAGCGCGGAGGGATAAACCTGCCGTAGACTATGGGGCGGAGACGCACGTTATGGCGGACGCTTTCACCAACCGGTATGAAGAATTCCTTGACGGCAGTTACGACTGCGTGGATCGGATTGTGATCAACGCCTACTTGCCGGGCGTGGGAGGGGGCGGCGGTTTCCGGAATTGGTGGCGGTCGCTGTACGGGTCTGACGACAAGCTCGACAAGGAACATCTGATGCGCATGGCGGGGCGCTTCAGCCGACGGTTACGCGCCTGGGCGCAGGCCAACGATATTCGTGTCATCGATTGTGATCGGGGTGAAAAGAAACACCTGACAGCCGAAGAATATCTCGCCGAGCACAAGGTCGGGCGAGGTCTGTTTCTGGTTCTGGTAGGCCGCGCTCCGGGGCCGGTCTGGGAGGTGCATAAGACCAGGGAAGGCAAGATCGGAGATATCGGACGGAAGGAACCGTGGCCCTATGTGAATCATTACTATTTTCATATCTGGGACGAGGACTGGGGACACGTCACGATTCGCATGTGTGGCCATCCTCCCTTTCCGGCGCAGATCATTCTCAACGGTCACGAATATGTCGCCTGCCAGGCCAGGAAGAATGCAGGCGAGCCGATTGAATTCATCAAAGAAGATAATTGTTTTGTTCATAGCAGCAACCCCGCGGGTTTACAGAAAGTGGCGGACACCTTGCGTTCCGATGACGCAACAGGGCTTCTGAAGCAAATCTGCGAGCGTTGGATTTATACCACCTGCCTGTGTTTCGCACTCGACAGCGAGGAGCGGGAACGGTGTGGGTTTCGATACGAATACTCGTCGTTTCAAATGGAGTACAGCCGCAACCTACAGTTCCGCTCCGGCGGGCAAATGGAACAGGTATTCCAATCCTTGATCGATCGGACGCGGGCTTCCCTGGATCTGGACAAAGTGAAGACCATCTTCGGATACCAGAGGCGTCCCTGGAAGAAGAAGTTTCGGGAGGGCCGCTACGAAGCCATTGTCGAGAAACCTGAGTATGGGTTAACAGTGGTCAAAGTTCATTACGGCAAGCTGACATTGAAGATCTATACCAAAGGCGAATGCGTCCTTCGCATTGAGGCGATTATTCACAACACCAAAGAATGGCCGCACAGCCGCCCGTTGAAAAGTTTCCCCTGGGTGGCGGAGCGAATGCGGGGGATGGTGGACCGATTCCTGGAGGCGCTGCATGCCATCGATGCCTGTTTCATCGCCGACGATACCCTGGAGCAGTTGCCGGAACCCGGACTGGTCGGGCAGACCAAGGTGGGAGGCATCGACTGTAACAAGCTTCGCATCCGGACAGTGATGCATGCCGTCGTCGCTCTGTCGACTGCCCCGCAAGGATTCACTGCCTCCGATCTGGCTGCTAAGGTCGGCGCCCTCTACGGTCCGTCGGCCAAGCCGTACCAACCCCGTCAGGCTGCGTACGATCTGAAGAAGCTGCGCGGCAAGAAGTTCGTGAGCAAGATTGGAAACAGCCGCCGCTACCAAGCCACGCCAGAAGGGCTCAAGGCAATGACCGCCCTGACAGTGCTGCGCGACAAAGTGCTCACACCCTTGCTCGCCGCCAGTTGCCATGCCAAGCTCAGCCCTGAACCGGAGAACTCCGTGCCACTCGATCAACATTACGAAAACGTGCGCTGCGGCATGCGAGGTCTATTCCGCGCGCTGGGAATCGCCGCCTGAGACATCGACAATCTTTTTTTCATGCCTGTACCTCAGCGACTAAGCGCCGGCGGAGGTCGCGCCTGGCGGTCCTTACGTAATCGCTCCGGCAACCTTCCGACATCTCTCATTGATCAGGCGCCACGTGGCGTCCTGATACAGCGCTCCAAGAGTCGGCACATTGAAAGACAGCTCACCGAAGACCGTTGCATCGCAATCCGCAGTCATCGCGATCAG
>JAUTWY010000344.1 GCA_030838305.1 Acidobacteriaceae bacterium | reverse complement strand
TTCGTAACTAACTGAAAATACGATGCCTAGCGGACTGAAAGGGTTTTCGACCCTATATCAAAAGTACAAGAACGGGAGGCCAGACTGTATGGTTTCCCAGATCCGAACCCCGGTTTGAATTATGAAGGCAGTTTCCCCCAGACCTCAGAGCTCTTCCAGTAACAACTTCGAGTCTTTGGGTAGATAACCCTTTCGGTGGAACCAATCGTCCATGGCCTCGCGGAGTTGGTCCAAAGGAACGTTGGTTCCGATCTCCATCCGCCCTTCGGAGACGGGCAATGTGTTGTCAAAGACGCTGGCATTGGTGAAGTTGCGCATGGAGAAGCTGTCCAGCCATTTCAGTGGACAGGCGAGCCTGTGGCCATGATCCTCGTACTCGACGCGAACCTTACGCGCAAACATGAATTGATTTAACCACAGACGAGGTGGCGGACAAGAAACAACGGAGCTCTGCCACCACGGAGCGTTGTGCCACGGAGGCCACGGAGCTCTGTGCTTGACAGATCGATTTCAGGTGACTAGTCTCCCACCACCACGCTAGTGGGTTCGCCCACGCGACCAGCGCGTGTGGACCGTCAAAGCCTCAGGAGGATCGCATGATCTCAGGATTGATTTGGTGGATTATCGTTGGACTGATCGCGGGCTGGGCTGCCGGCAAGATCATGAGGGGCGGCGGCTACGGCGTAGCCGTGGATATTGTCCTCGGTGTTGTGGGCGCGGTAGTGGGTGGATGGCTTCTGGGTGCGCTCGGTATCTACGCTGGCGGCCTCATCGGGACGATCATCGTGGCTATCTTCGGCGCCATGTTCCTGATCTGGCTGAGCCGCCTAATCAAGAAGGCGTAGGGTTGCTCTACGCCGTGACCGGCTCTTGCATTGCAGCGACGACCGCTTGCAGGTGAGTCAGCGTCTCCTCGACCGTGAGCGAATACATGTCGCGGCCCAGACCTTCGCCCGTTTCCAGCGCGGATTTCAAATAGTGGCCGGCAATCTCCACGGCCAACGGATCGGTGATCAGCTTGCCAGTGCGTTTCTTGTACTCTACCCACGCGGGGTGCGGCAGGGCGATCCACACCGTTGTTCCATCAACTAGAAATTTGATGTCGACGGCATCAGCATGCCGGGTGGCAATCGCGACGATCAGAGCCTGATAGACACAGTGAACGGACTTTTTGGTCCAGCGGTCGGTGACAGTGAAATCTTCAAACATGCTAGGAAAACTATAATGAACGGACGCGGCTTGGGCAAATCTGAACTGCCCTTAGCCTCTCACAGCGTGGATCAGTATCGGGCCTGGTACGCAAACGCCTTCAGGAAGACGAAAACCACCACCCCGGTAATCGAAACATAAAGCCAAATCGGAAACGTCACGCGCGCGATTCGGCGGTGCATCGCGAACCGGCCCGTCAGCGAGAAAAAAAATGTCGTGAGCACCATCGGCAGCGCGACGACAGAAAGGATTACGTGGCTGGCTAGAATGGAAAGGTAGAGCGTGCGAACCAGGCCGTGGCCGGGAAAAATCGTGTCGCCGTGCAGTGCGTGGTTGACGATGTAACTGACGAGAAAAACAGAAGAGAACGCGAAGGCCAGCAACATGCTCGTCCGGTGCGCTTCCCGGTTGTGATGTTTGATGAAATACAATCCGACGCAGAGCGTAATCGCGCACAATCCGTTCAGAAGCGCATTCAGCGCCGGCAGGAACATCCAGCGTCCGGCGAAATCAGCCGAAGCATGGTGCACATATAGCAGCCACAGAAGGAATGACACAGCAAGGCCGCTCACCACGATGATCGCTCCAACCACCGGGCGCAGACTAATTCCAGCCTGTTCCATGCTGATAATTAGATCACAAAGATCCGTCCCCAGCCCCGCGTAACAGCAGGAAAATCTCCTGGGAAGGAATCGTGAGTCAAAAAAGGGGAATATCCCTTGAGGAAGGGAGAGTTGCCTCATTTTGTTAGCGTCGTTTGCTCTAGCCGCCAGCAATTGCCCCGATGATCAGAAACGGCTCTTTCCCCGAGGCAATCGCATCCGGCAAGGGCGCGTCCGGCGGTTCATGCGACAGATCTTCTTCGCAGGCGAAGAAGCGCAAGAACGGCCGCCGCTGCCGGGTGAGCTGATCGCGGATAGTCCCCCGCAGCATGGGATATTGGGCCTCCAGCGCGTCAAGCACCGACCCTTGCGTCGGCCGTGCTTCAACTTTCAGCGTCACCTCGGCGCCGGCCCCGGCCAACGTTCGCAAATGCTGCGGAAGTACCACTCGGATTGTGCTGGACGCCATTTCAAGACCCAATTCTGGAGAGTATTTCTGGCTACAGTAATCTCCCTAGCCTAAATCCGCAATGCTATGGATACCCAATCGCGGTTCCACTCCGTCATTTTATCTCTCAGAGATCTTTTGCCCAAGAGAGGTTTGGAGAAGCCATCGTTGAAGGGTGCGGAGAAAACTACTGGACTGGTTCTGACACTTTCAGTAATTTCGCGCACCCAGTTCCGACTCATGCCGGAGGAAAATTGGCAGCCGTCCGCAATGAAATAAATCTGAATTGGCCAGCCGCTTCCCGTGTCGGGACCGGATGTAATGGTCTCGACAATATTCTAAAAGGCGGCTTTCCGCGTGGCCGTATCTATTTGATTGAGGGAGATCCTGGCGCAGGTAAGACGACGCTGGCGCTGCAATTCTCTCTGGATGGTGTACAGAAGGGCGAACGCGCGCTTTATATCACGTTGTCGGAATCGCGTTCCGATCTGTTCCATTCCGCGGAATCCCATGGTTTGTCGTTGGATCAGATCGAGATTGTTGAGTTGCTGCCGAACGAAAACGATCTGCTCCCCGAACAGCAATACACGGTTTTCCATCCCGCCGAGGTTGAACTCAACGACCGAATGCAGCGCATTGTGAAAGAAGTTCAACGGGTGCGCCCCGAACGGCTGGTCATTGACGCGCTCAGTGAACTGCGCATGCTGGCGAAAGATCCCTTGCGGTACCGGCGGCAGATTTTGTCGCTGAAGGACTTCATGGCCGATCAGGAATGCACGGTGCTGCTGCTTGATGATCGCAGCTCGCGCGAACCCGATCTTCAACTGCACAGTGTGGTGCACGGCGTGGTCAGCATGGACAAAGTTGCCCGCGAGTATGGCAAAACACGGCGGCAGATTGAGATCGTGAAACTGCGCGGCACCTCCTACAGCGAAGGCTTTCATGATTACGCAATCGTGACCGGTGGCGTGGTGGTCTTTCCCCGCCTGGTCGCCGCCGACTCGCGCTCGGAGCAATCCCCGGAGCCGGTTTCCAGCGGGATTGACGAGCTCGATGCACTGACTGGCGGCGGGCTTGACCGCGGTACCAGCAGTCTATTGATTGGTCCGGCGGGGTGTGGCAAGACCAGCATTGCATTGCAGTGGACGGCAACAGCCGCCCGGCGCGGAGAATGCTGCGCTTTCTTAAGCTTCGAAGAAGCCCCCAACACCATGATGATGCGTGCGGCCGGCCTGGGGATTGATATTCGGCCGCATGTTGCGAACGGCACCGTTGCCATCGAGCGGGTGGATCCTGCCGAAATGTCGCCCGGGGAAATGGTGGCTCTCGTGCAGCAGCACGTGGAGGAGAAGAGCGCACGCCTGGTGGTGCTCGACAGCTTGAACGGATATCTGCAATCCATGCCGGGAGAGCAGTTCCTGGCCGTTCACCTGCACGAACTGCTCGCTTATCTGAGCAATCGCGGCGTACTGACTCTGATGATTCTCGCTCAAGCCGGCACCATCGGTTCCCAGATGCAGAGCGCCGTCGATGTGAGTTACCTTGCGGACAACATCCTTCTGCTTCGCTACTTTGAAGCTCATGGCGAAGTTCGTCAGGCGATCTCCACCATTAAGCGGCGCAGTGGAAGTCACGAGCACACCATCCGGGAGCTGAAGCTGGGGCCGGATCGCATTCACATCGGACGCCCGCTGCACGATTTTCAGGGCGTGCTCACCGGTACTCCAAAATTCCTTGGAGGATCGAAGGAAAATTAAGCGGATGCCCACGTCACTCCATTCCGACTATCGGGTCCTGGTGCTGGCTCCCTTTGGAAAGGACGCGGTTCTGGTTCGCGAAGTGCTCGAGCGTTCTGGAATTCCGGTGGGAGTGGTCGCGAACGTAGGCGCAATTGCGCTTTGTGTGGGCGGCGGAGCTGGGGCTGCAATCGTC
>JAUTWY010000335.1 GCA_030838305.1 Acidobacteriaceae bacterium | reverse complement strand
ACCGTTTCGGTCTTCGAGCCGATCTGTAGGGAGAAATTCGCTTGCGTTACCAGGGCGATATCCACGCTGGCCTGGCGCTGCATGGTCTTAAATCCGGCGGCCTCCACCGTCAGGCGATATTGCCCGGGGTTGAGGTCAACGATGCGGAAGGAGCCGGTTTCATTGGTACTGACAGTCTGCTTCGCTCCGGTCCCAGTATTCTCGGCACGCACGGTGGCCCCAGAAACGGCGGCACCGCTGGCATCGACGATGGTGCCGGATATGTCTCCGGTGATTTTTTGGGCGAACGAAGGAATGCTGAATAGAACGACACCGAAAAGCAGAACAGACACACAACGCAAAAGACGATCCGCTACCATCTTGCCCCCCTAGTTTGGCCCCGTTTGAAAGAAAGCCGCGCCCACAGACAAAATGCTAGCCGCGATGGTCGACTGTAACAGGGTGCCTAGTCAAGCAAAATATTAATCAAAATATTAAGAAAGTAATGGCTCACGGTCACAAAACAACGAACGCGTGTTGGGGGCCGCACTGATCTGCAAGATTTAATCGCATCCGTCGGGTGGAGTATCATGCGGTGTCGCATTGACCTCCGTTGCCCCATCCCGGCTGGCGTATATCGATTGGATGCGGGGCCTTGCCTGCGTCCTGATGTTTCAGACTCACTGTTATGACTCATGGCTCAGCCCGAGCGCCCGGCAAAGCAAGTTCTTCATGTATTCACAACTGGGAGGAACTTTTCCCGCTCCTCTGTTTTTGTTTCTGGCGGGTATTTCGTTCGCCCTGGCGACCGACAAGTTGCTGCAGAAGAATCTTCCGCCTCAAGAAATCGCCCGCACGACCATCCGTCGGGGAGGGGAAATCTTTGCGTTCGGTTTGCTGTTTCGCTTTCAGGAATATCTCATTGCCTGGGGCTGGGCGCCGTTGAGCGACCTGCTGCGCGTAGATGTGCTCAATACCATCGGTCTCTCGATGATGCTGATGGGAGTGCTGTGCTGGCTGGTGTTCTCACTTCAGCGTGGAGCGCAGAGAAGACTAGCTGTCGTTCTGGCGTCGGCAGGCACAGCGTTGCTGATTTCTCTGCTGACTCCGCCTTTGTGGACGAATTGGCGACCGCACTGGTTGCCCTGGCCGCTGGAATCCTATATCAACGGAGTCCACAACCTGGGTACGCCGCAGCCCTGGCTCTTTCCCATTTTTCCCTGGACCGCCTTCGCCTTCGCAGGCCTCGCCACCGGATTCATTTTGCAAAGCGAGTGGGCCCGCAAGCGAGAAGCGCTAATTTTCTTTCTGGCAGGCGCCGCAGGCGTGGCATTCATTGCGGCCGCTCGCTGGCTTGACGCCCAACCTCATCAGCTTTACGCGACCTACGATTACTGGCACACCAGCCCAAGCTTTTTCTGGCTTCGTGTCGGGATGGTGCTCGTGATTTTGACTGTGAGTCATGCCTGGTGCCGGTGGGGCGCGGCGCAGTGGGGCTTCAGTCCGCTAATTCAATTGGGCCAGGCTTCCCTGCTGGTTTATTGGGTGCACCTCGAATTTGTGTATGGGCGTGCGTCCATCCTGCCGAAACATAGCGTCGACGTCCGGACCGCGTCCGTGGGATTGTTAACCATCTTCCTGGCGATGCTTATGCTCGCGTTCCTGCGGACGAAGATGAAGGGACGTGGCGCTGAGATTCTGCATCGGTTTCGGGGGTCAGCAAGCGCGCATGGATCTTCGCCACGCCCGGGGGCGATCCGGCCCGAGCCGCCAGCGCCAATCAGTTAGTGCCGCGTGCCCGGTCACTTTTCCCGGTGGCGCTCTGTTGCATCTCGTCCCCTCCAGCGACCTTCTCCGGCTCCCTACTGGGCCCTTCGCGCTTTGTGCGGAAACGGTTCACCAGCTTCTGCAATTCTCCCGCAAGTCCCGCTAGTTCTGCCACGGCGCTGGCGGGCCGTTGCGCTCCCTCTGCTGATTCGCTGGTGATTTTCGAAATTTGCCCTAGGTGCGGATTGTCTGTCCATTCGAACCCAAGAGACTCGCTCCATAAATCATGACTACTGAAGGCATGGGATCCGGCTCTTACTGAGGGTGCGAGCGAACGTGCAGGGTGGCCTCTAGGGTGGCCTCTATCGAAACTGGTTCGCGAAGGCCACTACTTCGCGTTCCGCCCAACGGCCATCGTAGGCCGCATCGCCGTCGCGCTCTCCGAAGAACGCACAGTGGCCCCCGTCCTCGGCTTCAACGTAGGTAATGTTTCGATTGGAGAGAATTTTCTCGCGCGCCTCGGGCAAAAGTCGAATGAAGGGATCGTTGGCCGCGTGGATCACCAACGTTGGCCGCGCGATGCGGTCGATCACATTGGTAGCCGCGGCTTGCGCGTAATAATCGTCGGCGCCGGTGAAACCGCAGTAGTGGGCGGTTATGCGCTCGTCGAATTCTCGCAAAGTTTTAATTCCCCGCAGGCGTGAGGCATCGAAATCGGTCGGAAACAATCGCGCCTTGCGGCGAAAGCGCCGGAACAATTGCAGCAAAAAATAATACTCGTAGATTCGATTCGCAGGCTCATGCAGCGCGTCGGCGGAGGCTGCCAGGTTCACCGCAGGGCAAACTGCGGCCACTCCGCGAAACTCCGGCGGACCGTCGTTTCCCCACTCTCCTGCCAGTTTCAGAACCAGATTCCCGCCCATGGAAAATCCAATCAAAACAAACCCGGGAATTCCGTCGTGCTCCACAAGATTCCGAGCGACCGCCGCCACATCGGCCGAGCGGCCTGAGTTGTAAAGCGTGGGCGCGCATTGGTCCATGCCGCCGCAGTTGCGTTGGTTCATCCGCACCACGTTCATGCCGGCGGCCAATCCACCTCGCGCGATTCCCATCATGTATTGAGAATCGCTCGATCCCTCGAGGCCATGCACCACGATCAGGGTCAGCGCCTTCCGGTCCTTCTGCCAGTGACAATGGCACAGGACGGGAACGCCGGGCTCCACTTCGATCAGACGATGCTCGGCAGCGGGCAGGTCAATTCGACGCGAGAGAAAGAACGCCGCCAGCGTCTGCACGTGCCCGCCGCGCAGCCATCTTTGCGGCCTGAAAACGGAGGGCGTGAACGCTGACTCCGAATCGGCCGTCGAGCCCGGAGGTCCGGGCGGCCGCGCGTCAGTTTGCGTAGTTGCCACAAATTGATTCTAATATGAGCAGCAGTCTGCTCGACGGGAGTCGTCCATGCCGATTTTTGAATACATCTGCCAGGAATGCCAGCACGAGTTTGAAGCCTTGGTGTTCGGCCGCGACAAGGCCAAGTGCCCCAAATGTGAAAGCAAAAAGTTGAGCCCGCAGCTCAGTGTGTTCGCCACCTCCGCCAAAGGGTCGGCAAGTGCGCCGGCTTCTACGGGCGCCTGCGGCTCCTGCGGCGATCCTCGGGGTGCTGGAGCCTGCTCCCTCGGAGACCTCGACTAATCGCTTCTATCTCTCACATTTCACGGGTTCTTCGGGAAACTTTCGGTACATTTCGGCTGTGACCGAGGTTACCTGTGTTTCCTCATCCGCCCCGCCTACCATGCGTTGAGCTTGGATTGAACCATTGGGTTAATCAAGGAGCATTCCATGGACCGGCGCCGTCAGTCGCGTGTTTTCGTCGATCTCCCCGTCCAGATCTGGGGTATGGATTCGTATTCCCGCCCCTTCACTCAGCCTGCCAGCCTCCGTTCTATCAGCGGCCGTGGGGCCACTCTGCAGTGCGTCGACGCTCAACTCAAGCCCGGCGACGTCATCGATATTCTGTATCAGGGAACCAAAGCGCAGTTCCGCATTGTTTGGTGCGGCAAGCCTGGAACTGAAATGGCTGGAGAGGTCGGACTCGAAAACCTTTCTACGGATGTCAGGCTCTGGGATATCGATCCGCTACGGTGTGCGGCGGCGGTGGGGCAAGGGTAGACACTGTTTCTAGCCCATCGGCAATCTGTTTCTGATGTCCCATGCGAAGAATTTTGACCGCCTGCGCCACCCACAAACTCCCAAACCATTTCTTCCCGCTACTCTTATGGCTTTAGCTTCGCACAGGCTGAAGCTGGTTCGGAATTTTCCTGTACGTGAGAACAAACAACCATCCGTCTCGGAAGGGATGGAGGAGCAAAAATGGGGAGGGCGGGGGAAGGCTGAAACCCGCATTGCGCAGGTCCTGTCGAAGTATGCAGCGGCAGTGTAGCCAACGCAAGCGGAAACCAGACCACATCGCGATAATTCTCGTTTGAGCTGCAGGTTCTTTCATATCTCGACCTTTAATTCGCAAGAAGGTTGCAAGGTTTGTCACCCCCCTCGCCCCCGAAGGTTCTCTCCAAATTACCTCTTGCATCAACCGCAGCCTGTAGACTCGCAGAGATGAAGGTAAAGGTTCTTGGCTCGGCGGCCGGAGGCGCCTTTCCCCAATGGAACTGCGCGTGTACAAATTGCCGCGCTGTACGAGCCGGCACTTTTGCAGGCAAGCCGCGTACGCAGGCGCAAGTTGCGATCACCGAAGATAGCCGTTCGTGGTTTCTGTTCGGCGCCTCTCCGGACCTGCGCGCGCAAATCGAAGCCACGCCTGAGTTGCATCCGCGCGAAGGTTTACGGCAATCACCGATCGCTGGGGTGGTGCTGGCGAATGCCGACGTCGATCAGGTCCTCGGTTTGCTGCTGCTGCGTGAACTGCAACCGCTACGCATTCATGCCAGTGCTTCCGTTCGGCGTATTCTCCGCGAAGATAATTCAATGTTTGGGATGCTGCAGCGAATTCCCCACCAAACCGCATGGACGGATGTTGAAATCGGAAGACAATTTCCTCTGACCAATGCTCAAAGCGAAGCCTCCGGCCTGCATTGCCAAGCTTGGTCTCTGAGCACGCATTACCCTGCCTATGTCACCGCGGAACGTCAGTCGCAACTCGCGCCGGGGGAAGCGTCGCTGGGATTCGTCATTGAAGGGTCCTCCAATGCGCGATTGGCCTATATGCCTGCTGTCCCTGAATTAGACGACACCCTGCTTCAACAACTTGATAGTTGCGATGTCCTGCTGTTCGACGGGACATTTTGGAGCGACGACGAATTGATTCGCGTGCAGGGCAGCGGGCAAACCGCCCGGCAGATGGGTCACATTCCGGTGGAAAATAGTCTGACCATGTTGGCGGGAGTGCGCCGCCCGCGTAAAATATTTGTACACATCAACAACACGAATCCCATGCTGGACGAGGCAAGTCCTCAATATCGCCAGGTGCGGGGCGCGGGCTGGGAAGTTGCGGAGGATGGATGGCAGTTCGATCTGTAGAAACCGACGCGACAGCGCAAGCCGCCCGCTTGCTTTCGCGCGAAGAATTGCGCGCGCAATTCCAGGCCACTGGCGAGGAGCGCTATCACCACAAACACCCGTTCCACTTATTGATGCACGAAGGAAAGCTCACCCGCGGACAACTGCAGGCTTGGGCGCTGAACCGCTATTACTATCAGAGCATCATCCCGATAAAAGATTCGCTCATCCTCTCTCGCGGTCCCGACCCGGTCTTCCGCCGCGCCTGGCGCAAGCGCGTGGTCGATCACGATGGCGACGCCACCAGTGAAGGCGGCATCAAGCGCTGGATCAAATTGGCGGAGGCCACGGGCCTCAATCCGGCGCAGGTTCGCGCGGGGACGGGTATTCTTCCCGCAACCCGCTTTGCCGTGAATGAATATCTGAATATCGTTCGCAGCCGCTCACTGTTAGAGGCGGTCGCTTCCTCGCTGACGGAATTGTTTTCCACCAAGCTGATCACCTTGCGCGTGGAAAAATTGCGTGAGCATTATCCCTGGTTAGCGGGAGGCTTGGATTATTTCGAAGCCAGACTCTATCAGGCGCCGGAAGATTCGCAGTTCGCGGTGAATTACGTATACGACAATGCGAAAACGCGGGCCGAGCAGGAGCTGGCGATCCAAGCCTTGCGTGACAAGTGCGACATTCTATGGGCGCAGCTTGATGCGCTCTACTTTGCCTATGTCGAGCCGGGATGGCCGCCGCCCGGGGCGTTCCAAATCGAGGCCACCTAGCATGGCGGCTCCCGAGAATGCGAGTCAGCCGCGCCTGGCGGCCGGCTGCCGTTGGGGCGGCAGCGAACAAGAACGCGTGATCCTGTTTCCTGAAGGCGCAATCAAGTTGCAAGGGACAGGGCGGCAGGTCTTGGAGCGCTGCGACGGTCAACGCACCTTCGCCGAGCTCATCGGAGAATTGCAAACTGAGTTTGCCGATGCCGATCCAGACAAGATTCGCGCCGACATCAGCCAGTTTCTCGAACAACTGCGGCACAAACGGATCGTCGACTACTAATCATGATTCCAGAGCAGTTTAGATGATTCCCAACCCGCTAGCCCTCATCGCCGAGATCACGCATCGCTGCCCGCTGCATTGCACGTATTGTTCGAATCCGGTGGAATTGGCGGCGGTGAGTTCGGAGCTTTCCACCGCGGAATGGATCGACGTGTTTCGGCAGGCAGGCAGACTGGGAATGTTGCACGCGCACTTCACCGGCGGTGAGCCGCTGGCGCGTACCGATCTAACGGAACTTATCGCCGGCGCGCGCGCAGGAGGCCTCTATACAAATCTCATCACTTCCGGCCTTGGACTTGCTGAACCGCGGTTGCAGGCGCTGGTCAATGCCGGACTGGACCACATCCAAGTCAGTTTTCAGGATTCGCGCGAGGACTCAGCCAATTGGATTGCCGGTGCGAAAGCCCACGTCCACAAAATTGAATTGTCACGCCTCATCCGCCGCCACCAGATTGCGTTCACCGTAAATCTGGTCGTCCACCGGCAGAACATCGACCACCTCGATGAGATGATCGCTTTCATCGAGCAGCTTGCGCCCGAACGCATGGAAATCGCCCACACCCAATATTACGGCTGGGCGTTGAAGAATCGGCGCGCGCTGCTGCCCTCGCGGGCGCAGGTTGACAAAGCCTTGGAAGTTGTGGCCGCCGCGGAAAAGCGTCTTGCCGGGCGCATCCGCGTTGATTCCGTCGTGCCAGACTATTATGCGCGCTTTCCGAAAGCCTGCATGGGAGGATGGGGCCGTAGATTGATGCTCATCAATCCGTCAGGAAAAGTTCTTCCCTGTCACGCAGCGGAAGTTATTCCCGGCCTTGAATTCGAAAACGTTCGTGAGCAAACCCTGGAGTTCATCTGGCAGCAATCGTCTTCATTCCAGCGCTTTCGTGGAGAGGAATGGATGCCGGAGCCTTGCCGCAGTTGCGACCAGCGCGCGCAGGATTTCGGTGGCTGCCGCTGCCAGGCTTTGTTGCTCACTGGAAACGCCGAGGCCACGGATCCCGCATGCTCGCTTGCGCCCGCGCACCACATCGTGGAAGCGGCATTAACCGAAGCCAATTCCGGCAGCGCAGTTTCGCAGCCGGTTTCCGGTTCGTCACTGGTGCAGTTACAGCAGCGATCAGAGGATCTATGGAGCTACCGCACGAATCCCCAGTAACGCGATCCGCTGCTACCAGCGGACTCCGATCGTAATCGGTCGCACGTCGGTGGTGATGCCATTATGCGATCCGTGCGTAAAACGGAACTCTGCATAGAGCTCAACACCGCTGGGCATCTTCCGTGTCACTCCTCCGCCGAAGTTGTATCCGAATTGGTTTTGGCTGGCGTCAACGAATTTTCCGTTCAGCGGAAGGCTCGAATTGAAGCAGGTGCCCCACCAGGTCCAGAACGTGTTGCAAGGCGAGCCGGGAACTGTGGTGTCGGAATTCAGACTGCCGGAGCGATGATAAAATCCGGGCCCAATCAAAACATAGCCGCCGTACTTGCTGGTAACGGAGAAGTTGAGGACGGGATCGAGCGTGACACCGAGCAGGTAGCTCGTGGCGCCGCTGGCCTGGGCCAATTCCAGCGTGGAGGTGCGTAGCGGCAGGTTGGCAAAAATAAAGTCGGCGCGCAAGCCTAAATATTTATTTCCGTTGCGGGCCACGCCAGCCGTCCCGACAAAACCGCCGCCTCTTACGAATGTTTTGGTCGTGCCGCTATCCAGATTTGCGCCAGCGCCTACGTTGTAATTCCAGGTTTTATAATCGCGAACTTTTTTCCGACGCGAAGTGGACTCCTCATCCGCCGGTTCCTGAGCGGTGGCCGAGGGTGGCGCGGGAGTTTGCTCGGTGGACGGCGGCGCCGCAGGCGTCTGTCCCGCGGGTGCGGTCTGGGAAGAGCCTTGCTCCACCAGAACGATCATTAAAACGAATAGCATCAGCGCACTCGCAGTCGCGAACTTTCCAATCATCCATTCTCCTCCATGACCGGGCGTGGTGGCGGACCGTAGCGCTCGGCATGAAGAGGCGAGAGGCGCCGTTGGTAATGGTTCCGCTTCCGATTCCTCGCAGAAAGGCACTGGCCTGCTTGCGGTGGGATCGAATCATCTTACCAACTTTGATGCCGACTCTGCCCGGCAAGCAGCCTGGCCGCACGGGTGCGCGTTCCCCTTTGCCGGGACCTGAGCGGCACGTATGATAAAAATGAGTTTCCATTCTTGAGAGCAAGCTTTGCATAAGACTCCGCCACCACCAGCGCACGCCGGCAATCCGGTCCCCACTCTCCGGGATCGCACTTCTGCGCACAGTGTCGCCTTGGTGGGCTTTGGAACTGTGGGTCGCTCGGTGGCCAAGGTTCTATGCGAGCGCACCGACGGATTGCTTCGTTTAACGCATATCTGTAATCGCAACGTTGAACTTAAGAAGCAGCCCTGGGTGCCCAGTGAAGTGGTTTGGACGGAAAACGTTCAGGCAGTTCTGGACTCTGATGTGGAGATCGTGGTCGAACTCATCGGAGGTCTTCATCCGGCAGAGGACCTGGTGCGCGGCGCCCTCAACGCAGGCAAGTCGGTAGTGACGGCGAACAAGCAACTCATCGCCCGCCATGGCCCGGACTTGCTGCAGCTCGCGAGCAGGAACGGCTGCCAGCTGGAGTTTGGGGCTTCCGTCGCTGGCGGTGTTCCCGTTCTGCCCGCGCTGCGAACCGGCCTCTCCGGCGATCGCCTGCATGGCATCGCGGGCATTCTGAACGGCACCTGCAACTACATTCTGAGCCGGCTGGAGAGCGATCGCATCCCTTTCAGCGAGGCTCTGGAGGAAGCACAGGCGCGCGGCTACGCCGAAGCTGATGCCAGCGAAGACCTCGACGGGGGAGACGCTCGCGCCAAACTTTCCATTCTCGCCTTGGCTGGTCTTCACGTTCGCGTCTCTCCCGCCGACGTTCGCGCTCGCACGATTCGCGCCATCGACGTCGTTGATTTTGATTACGCCGCTGAACTGGGCTGCACGATCCGCCAGATCTCGCGAGCCGACTTGAACGACACGACGTTATTTGCCGAAGTCGGCCCCAGCCTGGTGCCCGCCTCATCGCCCTTTGGACGCGTGCAGCGCAACTTGAACTTGGTTTTGACGTCTGGAGAATTCGGCGGCGATGTGGCTTTCCTGGGCGCTGGCGCGGGAGGATATCCCACGGCTGTTGCGGTAATCTCAGACCTGATGTTTGTAGCGGAAAGCCTCTCGGTTGGACCAAGGCCTCATCGCCCGCTGAACCTGGCTTCACCCAATGTGAGCTGTGACTTTGAGACGCCCTGGTACTTGCGCTTCTGGGTAAAAGATCAGCCGGGCATTATCGCAAGTCTGGCCGCGATCCTCTCGGCTCATCAACTGAACATCGATGC
>JAUTWY010000298.1 GCA_030838305.1 Acidobacteriaceae bacterium | reverse complement strand
GAGCCTCCGCTCCCACGAACCGCGACTGGTGGCCGAATCAGGTGAACCTGAAGGTCCTGCACCAGCACTCAGACCTCTCTGATCCGATGGGTAAGGAGTTCGATTACGCCAAGGAGTTCAAGAGTCTTGATCTGAATGCTGTGATCAAAGACCTTCATGCGCTCATGACCGACTCGCAGGATTGGTGGCCGGCCGACTTCGGGCACTACGGAGGGCTGTTCATCCGCATGGCGTGGCACAGTGCAGGCACGTACCGCATCGGCGATGGCCGCGGCGGAGCCGGGGCTGGGCAGCAACGCTTCGCACCGCTCAATAGCTGGCCGGACAACGTGAACCTCGACAAGGCGCGCCGGCTGCTCTGGCCCGTCAAGCAGAAATATGGCCGAAAGATCTCGTGGGCTGACTTGATGATTCTGGCCGGCAACGCTGCCCTCGAATCGATGGGATTCAAAACCTTCGGTTTCGGCGGCGGACGCGCGGATGTGTGGGAGCCCGAAGAGGTGAATTGGGGGCCGGAAGGCACGTGGCTGGCGGACGAGCGCTACAGCGGCGATCGTGATCTGCAGAGTCCTCTCGGCGCGGTTCAGATGGGCCTGATTTACGTGAACCCGGAAGGGCCCAATGGAAAGCCGGATCCTGTCGCAGCGGCAAGGGACATTCGCGAAACATTTCGCCGGATGGCCATGAACGACGAAGAAACAGTCGCACTGATTGCCGGCGGGCACACCTTTGGGAAGACCCACGGCGCTGCAGTTCCCGCTGACTACGTCGGCGCCGAACCAGAAGGTGCCGACATTCAGGACCAGGGCTTCGGGTGGAAGAATAAGTTTGGAAAAGGTTTTGGAGCTGACACCATCGGCAGCGGCTTGGAAGTCACTTGGACACAGACACCGACCAAGTGGAGCAACAACTTCTTCAACAACCTGTTCGGCTTCGAATGGGAACTGACCAAGAGCCCGGCCGGCGCGCACCAGTGGACGCCGAAAAATGGCACAGGCAACGGCACGGTGCCGGATGCCCACGATCCTTCAAAGCGTCACGCGCCATCCATGTTGACCACTGACCTCGCCTTGCGGTTCGATCCTGCTTACGAAAAGATTTCACGGCGCTTCCACGAGCATCCGGATCAGTTTGCGGATGCATTCGCGCGGGCGTGGTACAAGCTGACGCACCGCGACATGGGTCCGATCGTGCGTTATCTCGGCCCGCTGGTTCCGAAGGAGCAGCTGCCATGGCAGGACCCGATCCCCGCTGTGAATCATCCGCTGGTCAACGAGCAGGACGTTGCTGCTCTGAAGGCGAAGATTCTCACGTCTGGCCTGTCCGTTTCCCAGCTGGTCTCGACGGCTTGGGCGTCGGCGTCGACGTTCCGCGGCTCTGATAAGCGCGGTGGAGCCAACGGCGCGCGCGTTCGCCTCGTGCCGCAAAGGTTCTGGGAGGTTAACCAACCCACGGAATTGGAGAGGGTGCTGGCGAAGCTGGAAGCAATCCAGAACGAGTTCAATGCTTCTGCGTCTGATGGGAAGAAAGTCTCGCTAGCGGACCTGATCGTTCTCGGCGGCGATGCGGCGATCGAGAAAGCCGCGAAAGACGCCGGAACCGACGTGAAGATCCCCTTCACGCCGGGGCGCATGGACGCGTCGCAGGAGCAAACTGATGTGGAATCCTTCGAACCGCACGAACCAAAAGCAGATGGATTCCGCAACTATTTGCGGGGCAAGCAGCGGCTGTCGGCTGAGGAGTTGCTGGTCGATAAGGCGCAATTGCTGAAGCTGACCGCGCCTGAGATGACGGTCCTCGTCGGTGGTCTGCGCGTTCTCGGGGCAAACACCGGAAATTCCAAGCACGGCGTCTTCACCAGCAAGCCCGGCACGCTGACCAACGACTTCTTCGTCAACCTTCTCGACATGAGCACGCAGTGGCAGCCGTCCAATCACTCCAATGGCTCTGGCGAAGTGTACGAAGGACGCGACCGCAAGACGAACCAGGTCAAGTGGACCGGCACCCGCGTCGACCTGATCTTCGGTTCGCACTCGCAGCTGCGTGCCCTCGCGGAAGTCTATGCCTACATGGACTCCAAGGAGAAGTTTGTGAAAGACTTCGTGGCGGCGTGGATCAAGGTGATGGATCACGATCGGTTTGAGGTGGCCTGAGCTCGACGGAAAAGAGAGCTGTTAAGACCCATTTTCTGTGTTTGGATCGGCAAAAATGGAGGCGGCGCTTTTCTTGGCTCGCGCGGGGCTGGATCGCGCCACCTCTGATTCTGCATGGTCTTAATCGCTGAAGGCGCCGAGTAGGCTCGGGAGCTTTCGGTCGTGTTCTCGGACGGCTAAGACTTCCCATTACTAATCCCGGGCCCGGACAGATTACTGTCGCGGTAGGGACGACCATCGCTGATCGCCCCCCGCGCAGATCCGTACGGGCGCTTTTACGCATACGGCTCTTACCGTGGATGAATAGGCGGCGAAATGTGCTGCTTGCCGCACACCGTGCAATCCCTGGGACATGCGCTGCCCGCTCTGTGTCGGACGCATGTGTGATTGAACGATGTTCTCCTCAGTCTGCGCCCTTCCCTCCCCGGCCTCCGCCGAAGGCTGCTGCCCTTCGTTGTTCGGCTGGTTCACTGGTACTACGGCACAGTCCGACTTCTCCTGTACGTTCATGTCCGCCGTTCGGTTCATGGCCTTCGCGGACCGGTCTTGGTCAGTTGACCAAGGCGTGCAGGAGATCTCCCGGTTCTCGTGCATGTTGTTTCTCAGCGTGCGCGGGTTCTTAGACTACGCAGGACCGAGCAATCCACTCGCGATTAGCGTGGTTGCTGTGTTGCCTTCCTCCACGCGGAACGGAGTCGGCGTACTGTTCCATCGGCTTTTCGAAGCTCAATAGCCCGGCCCACCGATACCTCTGTCTACGCTTCAAGCGACACCTCGCGATGTCACCTGCAAGACTCGAGGCCAGGATGGATTCGATTCGCTACTTCCTTTCCCGTAGGGCTCTTTCATCCCCTACAACATGCCGGTTTATCCCGGCGCTCTCCGGTTTGCCGACAAACCGCTCGTTATCCGTATACCTAAGGACGCTGAGTTCAGCTCAGGGTAGCTTATCGAAAAAAAGATAAAGGGCGGCAATCCGGCCATCGCGGGCAATGATGAAATCAGTCCCGGCGTAAGCTGGCGCCTCACCAGGGCGGCCCGCTACCCATCGGACCCGCCCGCCGTTGCCCGTTTCCTCGGGTTCGGCAATTGGCTGATACCGAAAGTCAAGGTGGGTTGCCCTGATCTCGCCCGCGATGCGGTCGATCTCGTCGCGGCCACGGTAGACTCCGTTGCTGGGGTCGTAGAACACGCTATCTTCGGTGTAGAGCTCTTGAACGGCCGCGCGTCGGCGAGCAGGGTCGTTCTCACCGAAGACTTCTTGAAGATTGCGGGTCAGCAAGGTCGATATGCTGTATGACATGGCTGGTCTCCCTCGTTTGTCTCAAGTTGCGTTACGAATCCCTATCGATATCCTCAGATGAGTTACAACGATATTCGTTGCAACAAATACGTCGCTCTTAACGTATAGCA
>JAUTWY010000286.1 GCA_030838305.1 Acidobacteriaceae bacterium | reverse complement strand
CGCCACGTTCTCGATAAATTCCAACTCCATTCGGCGATTTGATCGGGAAAGGTTCGTAGTGGTTGAATGAGCCCGCAGATCCATCGCTGTGGATGGCAACTCGTCGGCAATCCAAACAGTGTCTTGCGCGCAAATGCTGGCCGCAACAAGGCTGGCCTTGAAGCCTGTATTTACCGCCCAGAGTGACGTCACTCTTAGGGAGCATCGCCTCATTCTGTTCCACAGTGGTGGGCACTGTGGCGGATCCGATGATCCAGCGAAGTGCGACAACCATCAGCAAGCACAGGAGGAAAGTGAGCCGACGCATGTGACAGAGTTAGGATACAGTGCAGCCCTTCTCTCGTCAACAGAAATCGCACATTTCGGTACGAAGATGTTTTGGTGCGTTCCTGCAAGGACCCGCCATTGCCTCCGCTGAATCGAAGAACTTTAGACTACGAATTTTAAGTGAGAAAGTAGCTAGCTACTTTCCCACTTAAAATTCCTCACTTCGGCTCTTTACTTTCATAGGCGCGGTGCGTGGCTGTTTGCGGGATCGAACGTCACCCGCCTCCCAAGAGGCCATCGATCAGGTATCGGGGAGCAGTGGCGCCATTAAAACATTTTCTTTATAAAATGTATTGACTCGGTTCTTGAGATCATGTATCATCATGATCGATGACACGAGAGCGAGCCATTCGCAAACGGGAAAAACTCGCAGCCCAACTCTCCTCCCCAAGAGAGGTCCTTCGCGGCTCGCTGCTCCAGCGCACCATCCATCACTCCTCGGGATGTCTGAAATGCGCCCGTGGTGGTGGCCATCCGCTATGGGTCCTCACGGTGGGTTATCCCGGCGGAAAAACCCGCCAAGTGAGCCTGCGTCCCGAGCAGGTTCCGCAAGTTCGTAAGTCGCTCGAGCGCTATCGCGATGTCAAACGGACCCTGGAGGCCATCAGCGAGCTGAATCAATTCCTGTTGCGCCTGGACCGCCAGGAGTCCAAAGACCAGGAGCGCGAATCGTGATCGCCGCTCGCCGCCTGCAGCGACATTTCGCCGATGGTTTCATCGCCGAGGCGGTGGAGGATCTCTGGGAACCCTGGATGCGACACGCCGATACGGCGTTGGAAGATGACGCCCTGCTGCTCATCATTCAGCAAGAGCTGGCCAAGCGCTGCAAGAAGAGCAAGACTCGTGGCCGCAAGGCGACGCCGGCCGAGGTGGTGCTCAGAATGCTGCTGCTGAAGCACGTACGCGACTGGAGTTACGAAGTGCTGTCGCGGGAAGTGCGCGCCAACCTGGTCTATCGTGAGTTCACCCGGATCGGCGGCGAAAAGGTTCCGGATGACAGGACAATGGGAAACCTGGCGCGTCAACTGGGGCCGGAGGTGATCGAAAAACTGCATCGGCGGGTGGTGGAGATCGCACAGGAAAATAAGATCGCGACGGGTCGTAAGATGCGGGTGGATACGACTGTGGTGGAGACCGACGTCCATTACCCGACCGACAGTTCCTTACTGGGTGACGGCGTGCGCGTCCTGACGCGCATCATGAAGAAAGTCACCGCCGTGGCGGGCAAGGCTGGCACGCAGATGCGCGACCGCAGTCGGTCCGCAAAGTTGAAGGTTTTGGCGATTGCGCGCGCCAGCCGTAACAAAACGGAGCCAGGCCGGCAGAAGATGAAGAGCGCCTATCTCAAACTGTTGGAGATCACCAGCCGGGTTGCGGGGCAAGCCAAGAAGTTTTCGCGTGAGATCGCAGGGCGCGTCAAGCGAGGCAATCTGTCGGTACTGCACAAAGCCAAGAAGCAACTGGATGAGATGATTCCCCGGGTCCAGCAGGTGCTGCGCCAGACACGGGAGCGGGTGCTCCGTGGCAACACCCAGGCCGACGGAAAGCTGCTCAGCGTATTTGAGACGCACACTGAGGTGATCCGCAAGGGCAAGGCGAATAAACCCAATGAGTTCGGCAAGCTGGTCCTGATTCAAGAGGCGGAGAACCAGATCATTACGCATTACCAAGTGTGCGAACAGAGGCCGGCCGATTCCACCTTGCTGGAAGGATGCTTGGAGCAACATGTCGAACAGTTCGGACGCGTGCCGGCGAGCATGGCCGCGGATCCCGGATTCTTTTCAGCCGCTAATGAATCCAAGGCCGAGCAGATGGGCGTTAGCCGGGTATCGATTCCGAGCCATGACACCAAGAGTCCCGCCCGCAAGCAGCGTCAAAAGGAGCGTTGGTTCAAAAAGCTTCAGAAATGGCGCACCGGCTGTGAAGGCCGCATCAGTGTTCTTAAACGTCGACATGGGTTGCGGCGATCGCTCTATAAAGGACCGGATGGCATCCGGCGCTGGGTCGGATTCGGGGTGATCGCAGACAATGTCATTCATATCGGTACCCACCTGGCCGAGCAAGCGCGCCCGCGGTGAGATTTGCTCTCAGGCGGATAAACCACTCTTCTTAACTCCACCCCCAAACCTGAAACAGATTTCCAAATCTCCTTTCCATCCCACTTCTATCCCTCGAAAGACACCGGCCTGCAACGGTATTTCCCGCGAAGCGCAGGCGCGGCCGAGGCATTTTTAGAATTTGGTTCGTTAGAAGAAATCGTGGGTGGAATCGGGCTCGGGCAGCTTGCCAAGTGAGTGGTAGAGTGCGAGTTCGAGGACGCGATAGGTGCGAAAACCGTACGATTTTCTCATAGTGACTTTCGCCTTGTTGTTCAAGCCCTCCACGACGCCGCTGGAAAGTAGTTTTTGAGCGCGGAAATAGTTCAAGATGAGTTCGCGATGATTGCGTAGCGAACGGGCGATCTTCTTCATAGGTTCGATGCGGGATCGCATAGTCTGGCGGCACCACTCGTCGAGGAACTTGCCGGCCCAGACGGGCGAGTTATATTCCCAGAGTTGCTGAAAGGCTTCCTTGAGAAGGTAGGCACGAACAGTCTTGAGGTTGTAGCGCAGGAGATCGCGCAGCCGGAAGTGCTGGTCGGTGCCGAGATTCTCGCTGCGGCGGAGCAGCAGCCAGCGGGATTTCCTGAGGACTGGGGCGCGGCCCTCACGTTTCATGCGGCTGGTTTCCTCGGCACGGACGTTGTCCAGTGCCTTGTTCATGTTGGCGACGATGTGGAAGCGGTCGAGGATGTGCAGCGCCTCGGAGCAGTGTTCGCGGATGAGCTTCAGATAGGGTTCCCACATGTCGGAGCAGACGAATACGATTTTGGAAATTACGTCCTTGCCCATAGCGGTGAAAAATCCCTGGAAGGATTCGATGGTTCGTTCTTTGCCTATCCACAGAAGGCGGGTCACGCCCAGATCGATCTGGTAGACCAGGGTGAGATATTTGTGACCTCTGGCGTATTGGATTTCGTCGACTCCGATAGCGTCAATCTGGCCGAGCACACGGTGCTCCAGGCCCCAGGTGACCACATGTTCCACCGCGTCGAAGACCTTGTCCCAGGAAGTGCGAAACGCCTCGGCCGTTTCCTTCCAGGACAACCGGCGGGCCCAGCGGGCCAGGAATAGCATGTAGGCTTTGGTGAGAGTACGTTTGCCATCGCCCCAGGGGACCTCCTCGACGACGACCGCCTGGCAGCGGCGGCAATCGACGCGCCGCATGGAGTAAAGCAGAAAAACCAGAAATCCCCAGAAAGGAATAAACTCGAAACGCCGTTCGGCGAGTTGGTCGTAGCCGGGGGCGGGCTGATGGCAGCGCGAACAAATCGCCTTGGAGCCCTTGCGCGGACGCACGGCGATTTCAATGCTCTTGTGATCGGAACTGAAGCGGGCCTGCTGGTAAACGAATCCCGGAAAGCGGTGGCACCGATTTAGAATTGTGATGAGTTGCAGCATGAAGTGGAAGATAGTGACGGCGAGAACTACCAAAATACCCCGCGACGCCACCACACCGCTCCATGGAGTCGAACACTACTGCCGGGATCTGAACGGCTGGCCGCGTTCGTGGATGGGCCTGGAGAAAGATCTGCCTCCCGGCGAGCACCTGGTGACGTTGTTCCGTCCGTTTCTGGAGCACCTGGCAGCATCGAATCTGTCGCCAAAGACGATCCAGAAACACGTTGACAACATGTGGGTGCTCGGCGGCGAGTTCATCCGCGATCTCCACAACGACCCTCCTCTGAGAAGGCGGCCTGTGGACCAAGTCCTTCTCAAGATGATCGAATACGGCGGACCCCTTCTGTACCACGGCGGGGAAGATCAGCAAAGATCGTTTGATTCCACCTGCAGAAAGTTCCGGGGGTTCCTCATCGAGAGGCATCGCTGACGCTCGCTTTGACCCACAGATTCCTCCGACGAGGCAAGTTTTAACGGACGCTTTCGGGATGAGTGTTTGAACGCGAGTTGGTTCGAAAACCTGGCTGATGCGCGGAAGACGATCGAGGCTTGGCGTTTAGACTACAACCAGCAGCGGC
>JAUTWY010000273.1 GCA_030838305.1 Acidobacteriaceae bacterium | reverse complement strand
TCGATCCCCTTCGGCGCGACCCGGTCTTACATTCAGGTGGCAAAGGCCATTGGCCAACCCACCGCCAGCCGGGCAGTGGCGCGTGCTTGCGCTACGAATCCTGTTGCGGTTGCGATCCCGTGCCATCGGGTGGTCCGCGAAAACGGGAATATCAGCGGCTATCGCTGGGGTGTGGACCGCAAAAAGGTGCTGCTGGAGATGGAGCAGAGGGGATTGTAAAGACTCGGAGAGACTGACGATAATAAGCGAGAAATGGAGAATCGGCCATACAAGTCACCCCCCCCGACCCCCCCGGACCTTGAGACATTAGTCAAGAAGCGTCTTTCCAGTGGCAGCTATGAGAGCGTCGAAGACGTGTTTCGCCAGGCTCTTGAAGCCCAGGATGCCGAGGAAAGCTGGACCGACGAAGAATGCCACGCCTTGACGGCCCCTATCGAGAGAGAATTTCTATAGGCCGATCAAGGCGAGCTGATTGACGGTGATCCCGCCGTGAAATTCAGAGGATGAAGGACAATTGGCATAAAGAACGCGCGTCCAAACATGAGCGCTTACGCTCTCACCTCACTCGCCAAAGCCAACATTTTCGAGATCTGGTCCTACATTGCCAACGACAGCGAGGAAAATCGCCGCTCGCGCGGAATGGCCGATCTACGAGGCTTGTACCTTTGTTGCTGAAGCTCCCACGCGGGGCCATTTCCGTTCCGACCTCACCAGCCGTTCGCTGCGTTTCTGGATGCTCACCCGTTATCCCAACTACCCGGTTGTTTACCGACCCGAGACCTCTCCCCTTCAGGTTGTCGCCGTTCTGCATGGGAGAAGAAATTCAAGGCGCGTGCTGAAACGGCGCCGATGATTAACGGCGTCGACCCTATTGCCAGCTCCTTCAGAAGCTCACGAGTCCCTCCTGGCTGTGGTCGCGTGAGCAGGTCACCCTCTCCGTGACACTACGGTCCAGTTGACGAATGCCAGCGCGACTGTCCCAACCAGTATCAATGACTGGCCGAAATCCACGCGCGTTACCAGGACCGCGCACAGAATCACGCCCAGCACCGCGAAGAAATTCCCTGCGGGCAGGCGGAACATTGCGTTCGCGCCTTCGGGCTGCTTGCGCCGGAGGACGGGTAAAGCGGCGCAGCCCACGCCGTAGTAGAGAAGGCGGGCTACGGCGGAGAGCGTGACGTTCCATTTGAATTCACCGACGAGGGCGAATCCCCAGACCAGGGCCGCGAAGACGAGAATCGAGACGTAGGGTGTGTGAAAGCGGGGATGCACGGCGGCGAAAGTTTTGGGGAAGTCTCCTTGCTCTGCGAGGGCAAAGAGGACGCGGGGCATGGCGAGAATCTTTGCACTGAGATATCCATAGAAAGAGATGAGAGCGCCGATGGCGACCAGAGCTGCTCCGACGGGACCAACTGCGAGTCGCGCCACGTCGGCCAGAGGGCGCTGGCTGTGCATGGCGTCGGGCAGGACTCCAACGACCACCCATTGGACGAGCGCGTAGATCAGGGTGCAGACCAGCAAAGCTGTGAACAGCGCAAAGGGAGCGTCGCGGCGAGGATTCTTCGCTTCGCTCATCGGCGCCAACGCGGTCTCGAATCCGCCATAGGCAAAGACCAGGAGCAGCATGGCTTTCAACCACTGGCCGCTGCTGGCAGACTCAATGGATGGCGTTGCAACGCTCCAGGGCTGGTTGTGAAACGCGAACACGCCGAGAACGATCACGGCAAATAGCGGCACCAGCTTGGCCCCGGTGAACAAATTGCTTACCTGCGCCCCGGCGCGGACGCCGCGAATGTTGATGAAAGCGAGAAGGCCCACCAGCGCGGTGAGAATAAGGGCGCGGGGCAGCGGGTCTTTTGCCTGGGGAAAAAACTCGCCTAGGTAGATCACAAACAAGTTGGCATTGGCGGCGGGTGCGGCCACTTGCCCCAGCCAAAGCATCCACGCGGTTTGAATGCCCATCAGGCGTCCGAAGGCGACTCGGGCATAGAGATAGGGGCCACCGGCCTGCTGAAAGCGCGATGCGACCTCAGCGAAGCAGCCCAGGATTACGGTCATGCCCGCACCGGCAGCGAGCACGGCATAAGGACTACAGTTGCCGATCAGAGCCGCGACGGTGGAAGGGAGTCCAAACACCCCGCTCCCGATGATGGAATTCACCACCAGCGCGACCAGGCTCCAGCGGCCAATCGCGCGGACGAGTTCATGGCGAGGCGCGTTTGCCGAAGGCAATTCCATTCGCGGCTTTTGTATCACAAGCAGACGATACCCGGACAGCGCCGTCGTGGAAGCAGCAGGCCTCCCCCACGCTTGGACAGCCGGGAACTGCCTGCGCTTGTCGAAGGGCGGCTCGCTCTCGGTCGGTGGCGGCCCGCGGAGTGCACAGGAAATCTGTACTGGTTAGTGACCTTGGACGCAAGGCGACTGCACTGTTGGTTGCAGATGAGAATTCTTCACACCGGATGAGGTACGCGCGTGCCTTAGGTCGATTTGGCGTACCGTGAAAAGCCTTGCTAGTAGCCGGATTCGGTGCAATCCGGTGCTGGTGGTTACTCTCCAGACCAAAGTAATCGCTGGAATTACGAAAGCGCATGATCGTGGGACATCTATCCGCTCGCGGCTGCCGATGAGATGTTCAAACGGCACGCGGATCATCGCGCCGACTCATGGGGAACGATACGCAGATGGACGACCTACACACGCGGATGGTGCGAGTCACCGAAGACCTGCGCGCGATTCAGCGAGAACTCAACTGCGCCGCCATGCAGGCGCCCAGCGATCCGGAACTGAAGGAGGCATTGAGCACGCTTCCAGAAACCGAAGCCATACAGGTATTGTGCAATTCGCTCTACCAGATGCGCAATTTTCTCTGGTTATACTCCCAGGTGATGAATAACGACCCGGAACTGGGCGACAAACTGCGGCAGTCGAACGCATCACAGACTGTCGAAGATCGTAAGGTAGATACTTCTTTTCTCGACCAGCTCACACGCTCCGATGAGGCTCTGCTTTTGCGTTATCTGGTGGAATCAAAAGAGCGCAAACCGAACTAGCCGCCTACTTACTCATCCTGTGTAGAAACGTAGCTAGCTCGGTCTTCTCTCATGGACCCGAGCAGCCTCTCTCGAGCGAAGTTAGAAGCCCTGGCCGCGAACCATGGTCTTCAGCACTTCCCCTGCGCTACTCATCAAGACCAGGTTGGCCTCTGCCCCCTCGGCAATGACTCCGCATTTCTTCAAACCCACGACCCGCGCCGGGTTCAAGGTCGCAGCCCGCACTGCGTCCTGAAGGCTCCAACCGGCAAACCGAGTAATGTTCCGAACAGCGCGGTCCATGGTGAGGACGCTCCCGGCAAGTTTTCCATCCAAGGTGCAGCGACCGTCTTTGACCTCGACTAGTATGGGGCCGAGTTGATAAGTACCGTCCGGCATGCCGGCCGCGGCGGTGGCGTCCGTGATAAGGACGGAGCCGTCTTTGCCCTTCGCATTCAGGAATAGCTTCACGATCTCGGGAGCGACGTGAATTCCGTCCGCGATAATGTCGGCTGTGAGTTGCGGGTCGGTAAGCACTTCGCCGAGGATGCCGGGATCGCGATGATCGAGAGGACGCATCGCATTAAAAGTGTGAGTCGCATGGCGGGCTCCCGCCCGGACGCCGGCCCGGGCGGCTTCGACAACGGCGTCCGAGTGGCCGATGCTCACGCAAACCTTGCGTCTCGCGGCTTCCGCAATCACTTCGATCGCTCCCGGAAGTTCCGGAGCAATGGTCATCATGCGCACCTGCCCGCGCGCCGCCTGCCAGAGACGTTCGAAAATCTCCAGCGTAGGCTCAAGAAGATTTTCCGGCGGATGCACCCCTCTGCGCTTGTGACTTAGAAATGGGCCCTCCAGGTGGATGCCGAGCGGAAGAGCCTGCACGGCGCCATTGCTCGCATGGGAAGCTTGAACTGCTTCGATGGCATCCGCCAGTCGTCCAAGAGCCGCGCAAGTTTGATCGAGGGGCGCAGCGACCGTGGTAGGAAAGTAGCCGGTGACACCGTGTGTGGTCAGGAAT
>JAUTWY010000263.1 GCA_030838305.1 Acidobacteriaceae bacterium | reverse complement strand
GAAAGGACATTCAGTTCGCCGGTGAACATGCCAGGTCCACAAAGGGCGATCACCTCTTCTTTATGTTCTGATCGGAGAAGAAGTTCGAGCCGACCGGCAACCACCACAAAGAACTTAATTCCTTGCGCATTGGGTTCAACGATGGTCTCGCCACTCCTGACCTTTCTCGATCGGCCATGCGCCAGTACCCGCGCTTGCTGCTGAGCCGTGAGTGCGGGGAACATTTCATCCGGTGACGAACCGGGCAGTGGTGTAGATGTTGATTCCATCATGGTCCGGAGCAGGGACTGCGGGCTGCTGTAGGGTCGCGTTAAGCCATCCGAAGTTGCTCGCCGCGAAATCTAATTAAGGCGACGATCGTGAGCACAACAAACAGCCCCAGCACGACTAGTTGCGTGACGGCGAACGGAGGCTCGGATTGCGTCGGCGCCAAGACTCTCAAGGCCGGTACCTTCTGAAAGAGCTGCACGATCAAAACGAAGACATTCAGATAAAGCGAAATCATCGCTGTGACTACGTAGATCCAACGCCAGGCACCGGCAAGATGACGAGCATATCGAGCAACGATCGCGACCGCCAACAGAACCAGTGAAATGATTCCGACGACGATCGCGGGCGTTACGCCGTGAAACGGAAAGAAGAATCCCGTCACGCTCGTCAATACTGTGCTGATCAAAAACAGGATGGTCCATCCGTTGAGTCTTCGACCAACCAGTAACCCGAACAAAACCACCAGGCCTGATACGATCCCAATCAAGCTAATCACAACGTGTAGCTTGGTGAATGGAGAGAGATTGGAAAACATGTCCGTTCCTCCGGGTCGGGATCCTAACGTTTCGTCCCAGACTTATTGTTAAGCCGCCGCGGATTGCTCACCCTTGACGAAAGCGAGCAGGTCCGCGTTGATCTGATCTGCGTGCGTGGTCGGCATGCCATGTGGCAAACCGGGATAGAACTTTGTCGTGGCATTTTTGAGCAGCTTGGCTGAGAGAGGCCCAGAATCCGCGAAAGGTACGATCTGGTCATCCTCTCCATGCATCACCAGCGTCGGTACTTCGATCTTCAGGAGATCCTCGGTGAAGTCGGTTTCTGAGAATGCCTTGATACAGTCATACTGGGCCTTGATCCCACCCATCATGCCCTGCCGCCACCAGTTGTCGCGCACACCTTGCTTGATGTCTGCTCCCGGCCGGTTGTAACCGTAAAAGGGAAGCGTAATGTCCTGGTAAAACTGGGCTCGGTTCTTAGCTGTACCTTCGCGAATCGTGTCGAAAACTTCGATCGGTAGTCCGCCCGGATTCTTGTCGGACTTCACCATGATCGGCGGGACGGCGCTGATCAGCACTGCCTTCGCGACTCGTTCTTTGCCGTACTGAGCCACATAGCGCGCAACTTCTCCGCCGCCCGTGGAGTGGCCGACGTGAATGGTATCGCGCAGGTCGAGTTTTTCAACCAACTCGTTAACATCAGTTGCGTAGGTGCCCATCTCGTTGCCGGTTACCGTTTGGGTAGAGCGCCCATGTCCCCGCCGGTCATGAGCGATTACGCGATATCCCCTCTCGAGAAAGAACATCATCTGGGAATCCCAGTCGTCAGCTGATAATGGCCAACCGTGGTGAAAGAATAGAGGCTGGCCAGTGCCCCAGTCTTTGTAATAGATCTGCGTTCCGTCTTTGGTGGTGATTGTGCTCATAACCCTCCTCTTTGGTTTTACTATCGTCGTGCGGAAATCCGCTCACGCCGCGCTTAAATCGCGACCGCAGCATAAACAATGGGGGAAGGGAACCGAGATAGTACCACCTAACCGTGGACCACACGAATGTTTCTCCCAACGAGCTGGGGTGCGCCTGATTCTGCAGATCTGACGGCGATATTACCGATGAAAAAAGCAATCTGGTTCCGCGAGCTACGAGTACCTGCATGACTCTTGGAGGCGGGCAAGCTCAGGAACGGTGAGCGACGTATTGGCCACTTGTCTCATCGGGAAAATGCCTGGCATCAATTCGCTTGATTGCGGATTGAACTCTCCGCGAACTCTATTGACCGCTGAACCGCTCTTTGGTGATCCAGTTCTTGATATAACGGGAACAATGGACGAGGGAGACCCCTTGTATTTGACAGCTGCGAGGAAGCGAATGACATCCACGTCGACCAGACTGACTTCGTTCAAGTCGAGCGTGACGCTCGTCCCCCCGGCCTTTATTTGCGCTTTCAATTCTTCTATATGCTCTCGCCGCATGCGGCCAATCAGCCTTAGCGTCGTCGTCTGTCCATCCGAATCCTTTTCGATTCTTAAGGTCACGTTCGTTTTCTCTCAAGTGCCACGCTTGAACGGGTGCACGCCGAGTGCCACTTGGAATTCCCTTGAATCACAAGCGTTTATGATTTAGCTTGGGGCCGCTTTTTCGGCGTTTGCTGAAAACTCAGCCTGGAGCATCGGCGTGGATCGCATTAGCCTGCGGAGCAGGCGTAAGCATAAAGCCTGGGGCGCAAGCCCCAGGAACGAATGAAGGAGAAGATTCCGAGCCCGCGAAGGCGGGTGACAGCGTGAACGCCAGTGCCGGCGTCGGGTATTTCATGGCATCGCCGCTCCTAAGACGACTCCTCTATCGCCCGCTATCGCGGGCTCGGGATTTTTCTTTGCATGTTCCTGGGGCTCACGCCCCAGGCTTTATGCTGTCGCCTGCTTCGCAGGCTGATCTTCCAAGTCCGTTGCAATCCTTATCCCGAATCTAAAACGTCCGTCTCTGTGGCCTGACTCATTCAGAAAAATCGGGTGGTGGGCTAATGTGTGGTCCTGATTTGATGGCCCTTGGATGATGGTCAATACCGCGTTTGGAGGTATTATTGAGCAGCTTTCACAGATACTTAGTTGTTAGGCCGCAGGAGGGGATCCCATGAGGCGCACGTGGACGATCATTGGCGTTGGCGATGTGTCTGGCAGCTTCAAGTGGTACCAGTCGCTACTTGGCTTGCCGGAGACGGCTCCCGCCCATGACCACTTCGGTCAAATCCTCGACTCGGATGGAACGGTCTTGCTCTGCCTTCACGAGTGGGGTGGCCATGAGCATCCCTCCTTGATGAGCCCCGATCACGCGCAGCCTGGCAACGGCCTCCTCTTGTTTTTCCGTGTCGATGATTTCGACATGGCGCTGCCAAGGGCACGCGCTCTCGTCGCTCGGCTCGAGGAGGAGCCCAACGTGAACCCGAGCACTGGAACTACGGAGTTCTCACTCCGAGATCCGGACGGGTATTACGTCACGATCAGTGCGCTCTCTGCGGCCTAACAAGGCTTTGGCGTGGATCGCATTTAAAACCGCAACGCGGTTACACCCTCCAGCCCAGGATTGGCCGCTTCGGCTACCCTGGGTGGGAAATGGTTTGAGCCCCAACCGCAACGCAGTTGCGTCGGATTTGACTCGCGGAAGAAATGACGCAACCGCCTTGCGGTTGGATAATCATCTCATCCGATCCCAGGGTAACCGCGGCGGCAACCCTGGGCTGGAGGACGCAACCGCGTTCGGTTCAGCAACCCGCCGACGAGCCTGTGTGAAGCCTCCGGTCCCAGCGCCTTTGGCGCTGCTTCGATCAACTTGAGACTCACTTCCAAGTCCGTTTCAATTCTTATGCTAAATCTAAAACGTCCGTCTCTGTGGCCTGACTCATTCCGAAAAATTGCGTAGCGCGGTAAATGCGTGGTCCAGATTTGGTGGTCCTCGGATGATGGTCAATACCGCGTTTGGAGGTATGATTGAGCAGTTTTGATAGATGCTTAGTATGTTGGGCAACTCACTAGTTCCTTTGGAGATAATTCATGGCAACAAAGAAACCCGAAAAGAAAGCTCCTCCGGCCAAATACCCGCGAAACGCGGTGGACAAGTCTCTTCGAATTCCAAAAGCGATTTTGGAACAAAATGCGGGTAAGCCTTGCACCGTGAAAGAATCGGCAGCCTTCTTAGGAGTTGGTGCGGCTGGACCATATCAAGTGGAAGTCAGCTCCGGCATCAAGTACGGCTTTTTGGAAAGGCCCACCCCTGGGCAAATTGCCGTTACTGAGCGGGCGAAGCGTGTCCTGCGACCGCAGGATCCGCAAGACAAGCTAGACGGATTGAGAGAAGCGGTTATTAACGCTCCGGTGATCTCCGAAGTATATGGGCATTATCGAGGAGAGAATCTCCCCGACACGCAATTCTTCCACAACGCACTCGTCGATACATTCGCCGTTCCACCCGATAAAGTTCTCGAGTTTCAAGAAGTGTTTCTTGACTCTCTTAGAGCGGCTGAGCTTCTCACCGAACTCGATGGTAAGACGAGAATCGTGGACGTCTCCAAGGGTTCCAACATCACAGGCACCAGCTCCGCAACGCTAAAGAAACTCGAAAAATCAGTGAAAGTTGATGCAGGCGACTCATGTTTCATAATGATGCCTTTTGCCACTCCTACTCCAAGATATATAAACCGGCCATTGAAAAGGCTGGACTTCGTCCCGTTCGTGCGGACGCTGAGATTTTCGGAACCGGCAAAATCATCGATCAGATTTGGTCGGGCATAAATGCGGCCAAGGTCTTGGTTGCAGAGCTGACAACCAGAAATCCGAATGTGTTTTATGAATTGGGACTCGCACACGCTCTTGAGAAACCTGTGGTGCTCGTATCGTCAAACGAAGACGACATCCCTTTCGACTTGAAGCATATTCGTGTCATTTATTACGACATGACGGACCCATTTTGGGGCAGCAAGCTCTTGGATAAGGTTGCCGAAAATATCCTCTCCGCGATTGAACACCCTGAAGAAGCGGTCTTGAGGAGGACCCTGCAAAACTGACAGTGTTGATGTGCGCCGTTGCCCAACACGACAGTCAACTCAAACGTTATGCGGCACACCGGGAATCGATGAAAACCAATCCTGAGCCTCAGAGTGTTGCCGAGGTGAGCGAGAAAATTCGCGTCGCTGCGACCGACAAGAGAATGAAGAGGCGCCGTCGCAGTCTAGCGCTTGCAAGTGCAAAGATATTTTCCGCAGTTGGCAACGAATTGCATTTGTTGGGTCACGTGATTGGTTCGGACCGCCGCTTGGGAGTTTCGCCGTTCGGCCATGGAAGCGACGAAACGGTTGCGGTGTCCGTTTTGCTGCGCATAGGCAGTCAATTAATTTCTGCGAGTTCAGATCTCTTTACAGACGGCCGAAACTATTCCGCTGCCGCTCTGTTGCGCCAGGTTGTCGAAGTGGAGTATCTCGCTTGGGCAATTGAAACGAGAGATCGTGACGGTGAACGATGGCTGCGAAGTGATCGCCAAGAACGGGAGTCGTTTTTCGCCCCGCGAAAGCTCCGGCAAGCTGCTCAAGGGAAGTTTAGGGGCAAGGATTATGGATACCATTGCGAGCTCGGTGGGCATCCCGTGCCGACTGCGGGGGTGTTATTGGAAGACGATCCAGCGGTTGTCGAACTATTACTTTCCGATTTGCTTGGTCACGTAGGTCGAATCTGGGATCACCTCGTTGGCTGGGCGCGACGCAGTTCAAGTGGTGCTCCGATCCTGAAACGAAGTTTGGAAATGTCTAGACGATTCTCTCAGTGGAAAGATCAGGATCCGCTCCTAGAATTGCCGCCTCCACCATGATGGTTTGCGGGAATCGTCGAATTCTCTGTCAACGGCCGCATAACAAATCAGTAACGAACCATTGTAACCACGTCATCGTTTCTCTACGGCTTTGAGCACTCTCTTGAAACGACCATGCAGATGAGAGAACCTATGCAGCAAGAAGAGAGGATACGAAAGTTATGAAGGCTCAGCAGTCTCAACACGAAACAGCCTGGACCGCCCGTGCGAAAAGGGAGGAGCCTTCTGAAATGCTCATAGTCACGCCGGAAGAGAAACAAAATGGCGAGGTGTCCAAGCAGTACCAAAACCGAGAGGATCTAGAGAAGGCGTACAACGAGGCGAAGAGATCAGAGGCGCGGCTTCGAAAAATCATCGACACGATTCCAACCTTGGCGTGGTGCAACTTGTCGGATGGCTCCAACGACTTTGTTAACCGGCGATGGTCTGACTACACGGGTCTCTCTCAAGAAGAAGTGAAGCGCGTGGGTTGTAAGGTCGCGATTCACCCCGAAGACCTGCCGAGATGGCTAGACCACTGGCGGTCGCTGTTAGCTTCCGGAGCAAGAGGCGAGATCGAAGCGCGCCTTCGTCGCCACGATGGGGACTACCGCTGGTTCCTCATCCGAGTGGAACCGTTGCAGGAAGAGTCCGGAGAGATTCTCCGATGGTATGGAACCAACACTGACATCGAGGACCGAAAGCGCACGGAAGAAAAGATACGCGAAGACGAGCGTGAGATTCGCCGGATTACCGACGCCATCCCGCAGACAATCATGGTCCTGGATCCAAGCGGCGTGCCGATCTATGCGAACCAGGCGCTCCTCGACTACACCGGACTCACCATAGACGACGTGATCTCTACAGACTTTCGTGCGCGCATCTTCCATCCCGAAGATCTTGAGCGGCTGCAAGAAGAGAGGCAAGCGGCGCTGTTACGTGGCCTGCCGTTTGAAATCGAACAACGGGCGCTGCGGAATGACGGCCGCTATCGTTGGTTTCTGATCCAATTCAACCCGCTGCGGGATGAACACGGAGAAATCGTCCGCTGGTATGCAACCGGCACCGACATTGACGACCGCAAACGCCGCGAGGAAAGAACGCAAAATGAAAACGTCGCGTTGCGAGAAGAAATCGAACGCTCTTCAATGTTCGAAGAAATCGTTGGCTCTTCCGAAGGACTGCGCCAGGTGCTGGCCCAAGTGTCAAAAGTGGCTCCCACTGATTCGACAGTCCTGATATTAGGTGAGACCGGGACCGGAAAAGAATTGATTGCGCGCGCAATTCACAATCTGTCCAAGCGCTCGACCCGCGCCTTCATTCGAGTGAACTGCGCCGCCATTCCGCCGGCGCTGGTTGCCTCCGAACTTTTCGGCCATGAAAAGGGTTCCTTCACAGGAGCATTTCAGCGGCGTCTCGGACGCTTTGAATCGGCTGATGGAGGAACGATTTTCCTCGATGAAGTCGGTGAACTCCCACCGGAGACACAGGTTGCGTTGTTACGAGTTCTCCAGGAACGGGAATTCGAACGAGTTGGTGGCAGTCAAACAGTTCCCGTAGACGTACGAGTGATCGCGGCTACGAATTCGGACTTGAGTGCAGCCGTGGCTGAAGGCACCTTCCGGCAGGATTTGTTTTACCGCCTCAATGTCTTCCCGATTCGAATACCGGCACTGCGTGAGCGCGTTGACGACATTTCGTTGTTGGTCGAGTATCTGATCGATCGTTACGCCCAAGCGGCCGGGAAAAAGTTTCGAACCATAGATAAGGGAACTCTGGAGCTGTTCCAGACTTACGATTGGCCGGGCAACGTTCGCGAGTTACAAAATGTAATCGAGCGCGCCGTGATTCTCAGCGATGGGGAAACCTTTTCTGTAGATGAAACCTGGCTAACGCCGGTTACTCCGAAGACTGCCGCGTCGAGTGTTCCGCTCGTCGCGAACCTTATAGACCACGAAAAAGAAATGATCGAGACCGCACTGCGGGAGGCGGAGGGACTCGTCTCCGGCCCGACCGGCGCCGCCACCAAGCTGGGCATCCCTCGGCAGACGCTCGAATCAAAGCTCAGGAAACTTGTTATTAACCGCCACCGATTTAAGATATCATAAAATAACAACACAACGACAATTACGGGGTCAGTACCGGGTGCGATGTGGAGCGCGGACATCCTGTCCGCCAGCGGGCGGAGCCCGCTCCAGCCTTCCGCCTAAAGAATTCCTTATCGAAAAGGGTTCGCACTGCGCGCTCAGGAGGACAGGATGTCCGCGCTCCACACCGTTCCCGGCACT
>JAUTWY010000580.1 GCA_030838305.1 Acidobacteriaceae bacterium | reverse complement strand
TCAATACGGGCACACTTCGAATTAGGCGTGGCGCTCGGCCAAACTGATAACTGGGCAGAGGCGGCCCGGCAACTGGAAATAGCGGTGGCCCAAGCCCCAGATTCCGAAGAAATGCACCTCGACCTGGCTACTGCCTACGAACATTTAGGGCGTATTCCCGAAGCTACAAAAACCTATCAGATAACTCTGGAGCTTAATCCAAACAACTACAACGCCAACCTCATGTTTGGACGCTTGTTGGGCATGCACAATGAGCCCTTAGCAGCAGTTTCGTATTTGCAAAAAGCGGTGAAGCTTCAACCCCAGTTACCCGATCCGCATAAATTCCTGGCCAATGTCTACCTGGAGTTAGGACAGCAAGAGAACGCCCGTCGTGAACAGGCCGAAGCGCAGCGTCTCAAGAGTCCTGACAAGGTACAGTAAAGCTACCAAAGACGCTATCTCCCAAACAACGGGTAGTGGCTGGCCGTGCCCATGAAGAACAGCATGATTACCGACAGAAACGCATTGGCTCGGCTTGCCAGGAATGCTTGGCGCGCCATGGCCTTCGCCTTGTCCGGCATCGGGGTACCGTTGGTGGCGTTGTCGCGGGTCCATTGGATTAGCCGTTTCTGGATGCGCCAGATTACTCCCCACACATTCAACAGCATGACCCAGCCGATGCCGCCGCCGATGCCAATCGAAAGCAGGCGGCTGCTCTCCCAGCCGTGGTTGTTCCAGCTCAGAAAGCACCAACCCGCAACCACGACGACGACTGCGTAGACCACGCCAACGAATGCGCCATTGTCGAAGATTCCCTTGCCGGGGATCAGGCAGGCGTAAAGAACTCCCCAAACAATTGTCCAGATCAGGAAAAAGCTGCCCATGACGGCTCCCACCGAGCCGCCTCCGTTGTGCGCGTCGGCGCCAACAATGTTTCCCCAATATGCCAGGCCGGCGAGCACGGTTAGAGCCGCTGACATGCGGAACCACCAGAGCGCGCGCGTCATCAGCGCAGGCATGACTTTGACCTTCGTACTGGCGTCGAGTTCTTTCATGAGCGGAACATTTACCAGATTGAAGAAATAAAGCAGGCCGATCCAGGTGATGCCAGCGAGGAAGTGAACCCAGCGCAGCAGCATCTCGACATTGGTTTTGACATCGGAGGGAACGTTGATTTGAGGTCCGAACAAGGATGCGAGAGCGGAGATTGCCATGATGCCTCCCTAAGAATTCACCGCTCAATCGAGACCAAGTGCGGTGTGTGCAGGCGAAATGCCCACGCCGGGGATTGTACACAAGTGCCCGCAGGGAAGATAAAGGGCACCTTCCCCAACAATGGGGCGAAAGTTGATTTCGGCAAGTTCGAGGTTGAAAAGCGCGTGGGGAGGCCGTATGGTACTCGCAGCTACCTGCTGGGCGGCGCGGCCCTAGAAAAACAGAGTTGCGAGGAGGCAGGTTGTCCCCCCGTGTTCCTCACGCGGAAGCGCGAGGAACGTGCTGTTGTTTGCAGTTGGTGTGTAGCAGTTCAGAGAATCAAAGGAGATCGGCTATGGAAAGCAGCAAGCCGGCGCAGAACATTCAGGATTCCTTCCTCAACACAGCCCGCAAGGAGCGGCTCAACATCACGATTTACCTGCTGAGCGGAGTGAAGTTAACGGGCCGTATCCGCTCCTTCGATAAGTATTCCGTGGTGCTGGAGGCGAGCGGACAAGAGCAATTGATTTTCAAACATGCCATCTCCACCGTGGTGATCGGCCGCACCGGCTCGCATGTGACACACTTGGCGCATTCGGAGGCAAAAGCCCCATCCGCGCCCGGAGCCGCGGCGCCGGCAGCAGCTTCGGCGGCGAGTGCCTCAGGCACCGAAGGATAAGGCGTTTTCGGCTTGCGCAGTTCTCATCCCAAAAAGACCCGTAGTCGTGCGCCGTCAGCCGGACGTGTCCCCCTCGGCGCCGAGATGGTCCGTAAAGAAGATGATCAGGAACGCGCGTTTCTGGTGGGCATTGAAGTGCGAACTCGCGGACGCGGCAAAGGGACGGTGACCGCGCAGGCACAAGCGTCGCGAGACGCAGCCTTCGGCACGAGTGGTGCGAGCGGAAAGTCCGGGCTGACGGGAAAATCGATTACCAACAAACCAAGCATTCCAGAATTCGACGCGGACGAATCGCTGGCAGAACTGCATACGCTGGCGGAAAGCGCGGGCGCCAAAGTTGTGGGCGAGATTTTGCAGCGGCGTGACCGGCCCGATCCTGCCACATTGATCGGCGCAGGCAAGCTGGAAGAAATTGCGGGCGCGGCCGCCTCGGTGAATGCCGACCTCCTCCTTTTCGATCACGATCTGACGGCGTCGCAGCAGCGCAATGTTGAAAAGATCGTCAAGCTGCGAGTGATTGACCGCACACAACTTATCCTCGATATTTTTGCCCGCCATGCGCGGACGCGGGAAGGCCAGTTGCAGGTGGAATTGGCGCAACTGCAATATATGCTGCCGCGGCTGGCGGGGCGCGGCGTCGAAATGTCGCAGCTCGGCGGCGGCATCGGGACTCGTGGTCCGGGTGAAACCCAGCTTGAGACCGACCGTCGAAAAATTTACCGGCGCGTCCGGCACGTCGAGCAGCAACTGAATAACGTGCGGCGTATCCGGGCGCAGCAGCGGCAGCGGCGGGAGTCCGTTCCAATCGCCACTGTGGCGCTGGTAGGCTACACCAACGCAGGCAAGTCGACGCTCTTCAATGCTCTGACAAAAGCGGCAGTGCTCTCCTCGCCTCGCATGTTCGCCACACTCGATCCGACGATTCGCTCGATCGTGCTGCCATCCAAGCGCAAGGTGCTGATGTCCGATACGGTGGGATTCATTCGCAGCCTGCCGCATACTTTGGTCTCGGCCTTCCGCGCCACTCTTGAGGAAGTGCAGCGCGCGTCTCTGATCCTGCA
>JAUTWY010000233.1 GCA_030838305.1 Acidobacteriaceae bacterium | reverse complement strand
AACATGCGTTAGGAGCCTACGGCTTCTATGAAGCCCTGGACTTTGATCCGAGCCGCTGCCACTCCCGATTTCATCGTTTTGAACTGGTGCGCTGCTGGATGGCCCACCATCAAGGTATGAGCTTGCTCTCAATGGCAAATTTTCTGCACACCGAAGTGGTGCAGCGCTGGTTTCACAGTCACCCGCGCGTGCAGGCGACAGAGCTTTTGCTCCAGGAAAAACCATCGGGTCAAGTTCGCACTCCCAGACCACGGTCGAACGTGGCCTGAGCGACTCTTCCTCGAAGGCGATGCTCCACAGTGTAGTAGTCTCAGGTGAGCACTCTATGCGACGCTGGCAAATTCTCAGTCTCGCCGTTCTCTTGGCATTTTCTGAAAATGCCTCCAATCTCAACGCCCAACTGGCCCATCCCTCGGATGCGCTGACCATTGATGCGACGGCTCCACGGCATCCGCTTCCGCACTTTTGGGAACAGATGTTTGGTTCGGGGCGCGCGATACTGAGCCTGCGTGAGAGCTATCGCTCCGATTTAAGGTCGGTGAAGCAGATCACGGACTTCCGCTACATTCGCTTCCATGCCATTTTTCACGACGAAGTGGGCGTTTATAGCGAAGACGACCAAGGGCGGCCAATCTACAACTTCTCCTATGTAGATCAGATTTACGATGGTTTGCTGGCGAACGGGGTCCGGCCTTTTGTGGAAGTCAGTTTTATGCCCTATAAGCTGGCCGCCGCCAATCTGCTTCAGGCATTTTGGTACAGGCCCAATGTTTCGCCGCCCAAGGACTGGAACCGCTGGGATGATCTGGTCGCCGCATTTACCCACCACCTGGTGGATCGTTATGGCATCGATGAAGTTGCGCAATGGTATTTCGAAGTATGGAATGAGCCCAACATTGATTTCTGGGCGGGACAGCCAAAACAGGATACGTATTGGGAACTGTACGACCACACCGCAGTCGCGATTAAAAAAGTAAGTCCGAGGCTGCGGGTGGGCGGACCTGCGACCGCGCAAGCCGCGTGGGTCGATGCGCTGATCCGCCACTGTGCCGATAAACATATTCCGCTCGACTATGTCTCAACTCATGTCTATGCGAACGATACCGCGCAAGATGTTTTCGGCTCGCAAGAAAACATTCCCCGCGATCGCATGGTGTGCCGCGCAGTGGATAAAGTCCACAATCAGATTAAGACGTCGAGCATGCCCAATCTCCCGCTGATCTGGAGCGAGTTCAACGCCAGCTACAAAAACGAGGCCGAGGTCACGGACGCAGTCTACATGGGCCCGTGGCTGGCCGACACAATCCGCCAGTGTGACGGACTGGTGGACAACCTGGCCTATTGGAGCTTCTCGGATGTCTTCGAAGAACAGGGCGTAGTGAAAACTCCGTTTTACGGCGGTTACGGATTGATTGCGGCCGATGGTATTCCCAAGCCTGCCTTCAATGTTTTCAAGCTGCTGCACAAACTCGGCGAGGAACGGATCCAGCTTGATTCTGACTTCGCACTCCTCACGCGCAGGAAAGATGGGACTTTAGTATTGGCGCTATGGAACTACGCCGCGCCCGGCCAAACAGGATCGCAAAGAACACTCACCCTGACTTTGAAGGGTACCAAGGCAAGCCAGGCTTTGATTTCGCGTGTGGATGGCGAGCACGGCGATGTTCACTCGGCTTACGAGAAGATGGGGGCGCCGCGTTATCCCACCCAGAAGCAAATCCAGGAACTTCGCAAATCGGCGGAACTTCCCGCTGCGGAAGCCCGCCCGATAAAGCGCGGCGAGCTGAGCGTGATCTTGCCCGCGCATGGCTTGGCGGTGATTGAGCTGAAGTAGAGTGCGCGAACTTAGCTAGATTCCTTTGGAGTCTGACGCTGCGTACTTCTTGAATCCGGCTCGATCCATGCCGCGCGTTGCCTCCTGGTTCTTCATAAACGTGTTCCAGACGAAACCAGTACGGACATTTTCTGCCATCAGCATGGTTATGCCCACGTCAATGCCGACCACGTCGGTGTCGTACCAATTTTTGAGTGGATTGAAGGCGTTTACGAAGCCGTAGCGGCACCATGCCCGTCCGTAATGTTCTTTAATATTCCTGAGGACACGCATCACGGGCTCCGTCAGAAAGGGCAGCGAACCCGCCGAGGCGCTGGGCACGACGGTTCCGTCAATCGGTCCCATCACGGGCGGACCTCCCCAGATGACGTAACCCTTCTGCGAATCTGACGCGGTAATTCCCCACAGGTCGTCGCTGTAATCAGGAAATTGGGTGCTCAGTTCAATGCAGAAATGGCGGTGGGCATCCGTGGCCAGCGCCGAGTTCTGAAAGTAGTCGGCAAAGGCATCGCGTTTTCCCCGAAAATCAAACCAGGCTTGTGAATATTGATGAATAAACAAAGGAGCAAACGCACCGATATAACGGAGCCCATCAAATTCAAACTTAGTCCGCTTCCAGGCCGTCCACGCTGGTATGGGTAGAGGGTGGGGAAGCGATCCCAGCCCCAGCAAGTAGATCATCATCATCTCACTGTAGTAATCCCAGCGATACGGCAGAAAGCCCAGTTCGGGAGTCCAACCGTGCGGCAACAAAGATGTGTCCTCAGACAGCCAGCTCCAATCCACGCGATTGAAGATCTGATAAGCCAGAAGACTGATTTCGGAATGCTCCTCGAAGTGTTGCCGGCAGGTGAGAACTCCGCAGAGCAAGATGGACGTGTCAACCGAGGAGACTTCGGAATCCCAGACACGCTCGCCGGTATTAACGTCGGCGAAGTGGTAGAAAAATCCTCGATGCGTGGGCATCTTTTTCCAGAGGAAGCGTAAAGTGGCCAGAACGCGGTCGCGCGCCTCGGGCATCGAAATGAATCCTCGTTTCTGCCCGATACAAAGAGCGGTCAGGCCGAATCCCGTAGCCGCGATACTGGCGACATTGGAATTGTTATTGGTCTGCACATTCGCTCGATCTTTAACCAGTCCGGTCTGCGGGCTTGCATGTTCCCAGAAATACTGAAAATTCAACTTTTCGAGTTCGTCCAGGAACTGGTCATCCGCCGCCGACAACGAATTTGTGGGCGCCGCCGGCGGAGGATTGGTTTTCTTGTTCTCAGTCGCGGCCACCAGCGAAAACAACTTCGGACGATCCAATAAGCTGCTAAGGCCGAAACCCCCTGCACGCAGCAACAGGTCGCGTCGCGACAGGGGAGTCGCAACCGGTCTTTCTCTTTCCTTCTTGCGCATTCCGTGAATTTTAAATGCTTATTGGGCGAATTCCTACCTTAAGAGCGTGATACGCGTGATACCGGTCTTCGATTAGTAAGCGGGCGAGGCAAAATCAAACCCTTTGCCATCCGGATAATCCGGCTTAAAATATTGGGCGAAGGTTTTAATGACCAAGCGAAAGCAGATCATGATTTGGGTTGTTGC
>JAUTWY010000206.1 GCA_030838305.1 Acidobacteriaceae bacterium | reverse complement strand
AGCCACTGGCCCACGCGCAATTCGTTTCCAACGTGGTTGACTATGGGATGAACATTCAGGAGGCAATGGAGAACGCGCGCTTCACCGTGAGTCCACAGAGCGGTTGCAACATTGTGATCGAATCGCGAGTGCCGCCGGAAGTCCGGCAAAAACTTTCAGCGATGGGGCATCAGTTGGACGTCCGGCGTGACTATACGACCGCGATGGGTCGCGGGCAGGCGGTGCTGCACGATTCGAAGGCCAAGGTGAACTATGGAGCGTCGGATGCGCGGGCCGACGGGGCGGCGGTGCCGGAGCAGTGATCAGTGGTCAGTGAAGAGGGAGGAAGGAGGTCTCTTCTGCGGTTTAGCCGTTTAGGATTTGGGGGGCTTTACGGCGCGGCGGAAGCGCGCCCCTTCAAAACGGCGATCACTGGCGACTGATCAACGGTCACTGCCCGCTGCTTCAGTCGATTCCGTGAATGCGCATGCTGACTAACTGATCGATACTGAGGTCTTGCATGCCGCGCGAGCGCAGATCGCTGATGTATTCCGGCGTGACGTTGTGGATGCGCATGGCGACCAGTTCATCCGGGTCGGGATGTTTATAGCCCAGGCTTTGCAGCTTTTCGATGAAGTCGGGAGAGACGCCATGGATGCGGAAAGCAATCAATTGCTCGAGATCCACGTGATCGTATCCGCGCTTTTTGAGTTGCTGCATCCATTCGGGGGTGGCGCCGTGAATTCTCATGGCAATCAGCGTGTCTTCATCTGGCGAGTAGCCAGCCTCGTGCAGTGAACGGATCATCTGCGGCGTGACGCCGTGGATGCGGAAGGCCACGAGCTTGTCGCTGTCTGAAATTCTGAGGCCCGCTGCGCGCAGTTCCGCGATGAAGGCCGAGTCGACTCCGAAGATGCGAAATGCGATCAGTTTGTCGGTATCCAGATCGAGGAGATGTTCATTCTTCATCTGGCGCGCGAATTCCAGGCTGACATCCTGCACCGCCATGCTGTACTGCTTCTCGTCGTCGACGGAGAAGTCGAGCTGGTGCATTTCGCGGGCATAGTTCGGCTCGGGCTGGAAGTGGAATACGCCTGCGCCTTCGCCGTTGTTGAGGAAGCCTTCACATTCGATCTTGCCAGCGTCGCGGGAGATGGTGAAGTGAACGTCCTGGCGGCCGGGCCTGGAGAAATCGACGCCGGGAAACGAGCTCACGCGCCACTCGGATTCGTGGTTGGAGTTTCCGCCGCGGTGGTGCTCGATCAGGGAGAACGCGACTTTGCCCGTTTCGTCGGAGCGGCTGATCGTCCAGTTGCCGCTGCGAACGTCCGCGGCGTGGTTGTTCACTGCCGCGAAGAGAAGGCAGAAGGCGAATACGAGAAAAGCAAGAGTTCGACGGAGCCTCATAGATTTCCTCTCGACATCGATCAGCGCTTGAAGGCGCGCTTTCAGTAGGTCTGTTTGCGGCACGCCTGAAGGCGTGCCCTGATACGAATCTGCGAACGCGTGCCCGACTGCAACACGTGCCCTGATACGAATTTGCGGGCGCGTGTTGCTAAATATCTGCCGGTGCTTCCAGGATTCCCATCTGCTTCAGATGGATCAGCTTTTGCAGGCTGAGATTTTGGAATCCGTGTTTGCGAGCTCTCTCGATGAAATCCGGTGTAAGGCCTTGAATCTTGGCGCTGACGATGTCGTCGACACTCAACGTGAAGCCTGTCGCCTGCAGGGCTTTGATGTATTCGGGCGTAACACCCTGGATCCGCATGGAAATAAACTGATCGCCGGTCGGCTTCAGCCCGAGAGCCTTGATGTCTCGCACGTATTCAGGGGTTACGGCCTGGATTCGCATGGAGACCAGTTCGTCCACAGTAGGTTGCAAACCCTGCTGGTGAAAGCCGCGCACAAACTCTGGAGTGGCGCCCTGAATTTTGAGCGAAATAAGTTTGTCGATGCTGGGTTGAATTCCTGCCTCTTTCATGCCGCGCACATAAGCCGCATCAACGCCCTGAATTCTCATAGAGACGATCTGATCTTCGTCAGGATTGAGACCCAGGCCGCGCAGGTCCTTAACGTATTCGGGCGTCACGCCTTGAATGCGCATCGAGAGGATATTGTCGGCATCGGGATGAAGTCCTTGATCGCGCAATCCGCGAACGTACTCCGGCGTGACTCCCTGAATCTTCATGGCGACGAGTTGATCAACGGTGAGAGTGCCGAGTCCTGCGGCCCTCATGCCGTCAATGTAGGAGCCCGACTCGGCCGGCTGCGGCTCGACTATAGCGCGCGCGGGAGACGGTTTGGCGGGTGGCGCGGGAGCGACAACAGGAGCAGCAGATGTCTGCTGAGCGACGGCAGACATCCTGCGAAGCGTTGCCAGAGAAACCTGCGCTAGAGAAGTTTCATGGGGGCGCACGAGTGGTTTTGGGTAGGCGATTGCAATCAAGGCATTGCCCGCGATCAGAGCCGCGCTAAGGCACAGCAGTCCGCCGGTAAGGCCGATGCCGCGCGCTCCTGTACCGATCGACTTCAGGCCGAGCACACGGAAGATGCGTTCCGAAAGCGGGCCACGGTTCGCGGCCATGGCGAGAGCGGGCGCGCTCCGCCATTCTTCCATGAGCGTGAGTGCGCGGGCGTACTCAACTGGATTGCCGCAGAGAGAGACGGCGATATCGTCGCAGCAGTGTTCCCGTTCGGCGCGGATGCGTCTACTCAGCCACCATACGGCGGGATGATAGAAAAGCAGAGTCTCCACTGAAATCTGGAAAACATTGACGAATGGATCGAGGCGCTGAATGTGCGCCAGTTCATGAGCTATCACCGATTGCAGTTGGTCTTCAGAGAGTCCGGTGAGAGCGGTTAGAGGCAACAGCACGATGGGACGGAACCAGCCAATCACGGCCGGCGCTTGCAGCCACTTGCATTCGCAGTAGCGGATGGTTCGATCCAGGCCAAGCCGCCGTTGCAACGTCAGGCATATCGCAAGCACGCGAGCGCTCGGTGTGGTGGATTGCTGACGGCGCTCGCGTTCGAGAAGCAGGAATCCGCCCGTGAATCGCAGGCTGAAAAATGCGACTCCGAGGAGCCACGCTTCCACCAGCCAGGGCAAAGTGTCCCGCGAGGCTGAGAAGCGGGAGATCCCAGTTGAGGTTCTTGCCGCGATGTCGCCCATGGCCGACGGCCGCGCCCGTGCGACCGAAGAAGATCCTGCGGGAGCCGCTGTGAAGGACGGCGCAAGAAAGAAAAATGTAGAGACGGGCGCGGCCAGCATTAGGGCAAGCGCTCCCACGCCCAGCACATAACGGGCGGAGGCGCGACGGCAAACGGTCATTAGAACCGCGGCCAGCGCCGCGATGGCCGTGCCTTGCCACAGAAAGTGCAGCAGGGTCCACCCCAGGTTATGCATTGTGTTTGGTGAAAGCCAATTTGTCAGAGTGGTCATCGCCGGCTCCCTTCATGTTCGTCCAGCAAGCGGCGCAGCTCGTCAATTTCTTCGCGTGAAGCTTTGCGTCCGGCGAGGGCATGCATCATGAGTTGGCTGGCGGAGCCTTCGAAGACGCGCTGCAGCATGTCCCCGGCAAGCTGACGCTTGGTCTGCTCAGCGGGCAGGCATGCTTCATAGACGTGCGCCCGTTGGCTTTCGTTTCGCCGAACCGTCCCTTTTGCCGTCATGATCTGCAGAAATTTCAGAACGCTGGTATAGCCCATGGCCCGTTTCTCTTTCAGGGAATCGTGCACTTCCCGGACCGTGGAAGGGCCGCGGGTCCACAGCACGCGAAGAATTTCGAGCTCGGACGCAGTGGGTTTTTGCGGAGGCTGCTTCATGGAAAAGAACATACTACGAAGGTATTCGTAGTGTCAACGAAAATCTTCGTAGAACGAGCGATTATTTTCGAATCTCACGATCGCAGCAGGTTGCGAGCGATAAAGAAGACGTTGGCGGGACGCTCACCCAATCGCCGCATGAAATAGGGATACCACTCCGTGCCGAAGGGTATGTAGACACGAACGCGCCAGCCCTTTCGCACCAGCCGTTGCTGCAGATCGCGACGGATGCCGTAGAGCATCTGGAATTCGAACGAGTCGGGAGAGAGCTTTTCGGCGGTCGCGAAGGCCTCGGCTTGATGAATGATGTTCTCGTCGTGCGTGGCCAGACCGTGGTAGATGCCGCTTTTCATCAATATTTTCATCAGCTTGACGTAGTTGGCGTCGACGTCGGACTTGGCGGGGAAGGCGATCTCCGCGGGCTCTTTGTAGGCACCTTTGCAGAGGCGGATGCGGATGTTCTCCGACAGCAGTTTTTCAATGTCGCTTTCGGATCGCCTGAGGTAGGACTGGATCACCGTGCCCACGGAATTGGCGTTTCCGGGCATGCGGTGGAGTTCCTGTACAAAGTCGAGGGTGCGCTGGGTATAGGGCGACCCTTCCATATCGACGCGGACGAAGCCGGGTGGAGTCATTGATGCTGCTTTGGCGACCAACCCGCTGACGATCTCGCGGGCGAGGTTTTCGTCCACATCAAGGCCCATGTGAGTGAGCTTGAGGCTGATGTTGGCGTTGAGGTGGTTGGTGGTGATGGCGTCCAGGATCTGACGGTAGAGCTGGGCGCTATGGCGGGCTTCGTCAGGATTGGTGACATTTTCGCCGAGGTTGTCGATGCTGACGCTCATGCCGGAGCGGTTGACCGCCTGCGTGGCGCGGACGGCGTCGGCAATCTCAGTGCCGGCAACGAAGCGGCCGGAGAGACGGCGCCCGAGCGAGGAACGCTCAGCAAAATTACGTAGAGATTGGTTTTCGGAAAGACGGACGAAGAACATTCTTAACATTCCGCACCTGGGAAATGATGAAGCGAAACCGGTTGGTAGATGAGGATGGAGACCACAAAACGTTGTATCACAAAGCAGGCTAAGGTTTAGATCGCCCTGAGCCGGGGTTCGTAGAATTCAGCGCGGGTCGAATCTGAGGTCGATTGCTTCAGAGGTTGCATGTGACGCAGGCTCCCACTTCCAATCGTGAAGAGCGTATTCGGCGGATTGCACCAGAACTGGATT
>JAUTWY010000199.1 GCA_030838305.1 Acidobacteriaceae bacterium | reverse complement strand
ACAACAAGACTAAGAAAACATGTTTTGTTTTTTGGCTTCTGACTAACAATTCGCCGGACGTCGGGTCTAATCTCTGGGCCTGGTCTTTGTTTAGGTTCCAGGACTTGATGTTCCGTGAGCGCCTGATTGCTTAGTGCAAGGATCCGATGCGCGTCTACCCACTCATTTGGCTCAGGACTTTCCGATCGGTCAGCATTTTATTAATCTATTTCTCGACCTGTGGCGCTCACGCTGCCAGCGCGGCCGCTGGCGTCCAGATCCCGCGGGTGTCGAGTCCGCCACGTCTTGAAGATTTCCAGGAGATGACGCCAAGCGTGAACTCGGCGCAGCTGGCGAAGGTCACGGACTTCATCCAGCAATCGCCATCCGACGGCAAGCAAGCGACCGAACGCACCGACGTATATCTCGGCTATGACGCGGCCAATCTATACCTGGTGTGGGTGTGCTGGGACAAAGATCCGCAGGCGATCCGTGGACATCTGACCCGCCGCGAAGCGGTCACTCCCCCCGATGACGACTATGTCGAGCTGACGCTCGACACCTTTCACGACCAGCGTCACGGCTTTCTTTTCGATGTGAATCCGCGGGGAGTTCAGTCGGATGCGTTGTGGTCCGAGGATAGTGGACCTGACTATTCCTACGATACGGTTTGGGATTCGAGCAGCACGCTGACCAAACAAGGCTATGTTGTCTGGATGTCGATTCCGTTCCGCAGCATTCGCTTCCATCCCGCGAAGGAGCAGGTCTGGGGTGTGACTTTGATGCGCTACGTCGCGCGCCATGATGAATATGACTACTGGCCGCGGGTTTCCAGCCGGATTTCCGGCCGCCTCAATCAGGAAGCGCTTATTACCGGCGTGGCGGAGGTTTCACCCAGCCACAACATGCAATTCAATCCCTATGGATACATGAGCGGCTTGCACACCCTCGATAAGCGCGATCCCATCCAGCCGCGCTTCGACAACCGAGATCTTCAGGGCAAGCTCGGGCTCGATTCCAAATTCGTCTTCCACGACAGCTTGGTTCTTGATACAACCATCAATCCTGACTTCGCGCAAATCGAATCTGACGAGCCGCAGAATACGGTGAACCAGCGCTTTGAGGTTTTCTTTCCTGAGAAGCGTCCGTTTTTCCTGGAGAATTCAAATTTTTTCAGCGATACGAACATTGGCGTGTATCAAACGTCGCGCGTGCTCTTTACCCGGCGTATTATCCAGCCGAGTTTTGGGGCGAGGCTTACCGGGAAGCAAGGCCCGTGGAATCTTGGATTTTTTGTCGCCGACGACCGTTCCCCGGGCCTCTTTGTACCGGACAACAGTCCTTTAAGTGGCACTCGCGCTTACTTTGCGGTAGGCCGGGTCAGTCACGATATTGGCGACCAAAGCAGTATCGGGGCGGTCTACGTGGACCGCGAATACGAAGGCGACTTCAATCGCGTCGGTGGGCTCGATGCCAGCTTCCGGCTGGGCAAGAATTGGACTTCGTGGTTCAGGAGCCTGGTGTCTTCCACTTATGCCTCGAGTGAAGTCGTTTCTGCGATTAACGCTTCCGGCAGCTCGATTGCTCCGCCCGCCATCGGTTACACCTTCGGGCAGAATCACGAAGCTGTGCTCAACGGCATTGGCCGGCGCTTCTCCTACGAGATGTTGTACCAGGACATCACTGCCAATTTTCACACCGATGCGGGCTTCGTTCCGCGAACCGACATTCGCAGCGCTGCACAGTATTTTCATTTTTATTGGCGGCCCGACGGGAAGCGCCTGGTATTCCAAGGTCCGGAGGTGAATACTCACGATATCTGGGATCACAATGGAGTTGGCCTGCAGCACGCCTATAGCGGCGACTGGGTCTTCTACTTCCGGCACAATTTGCTGGTCGCTCCCATTGCCGGCGTGGAGACGGATGTGTTGCGGCCGGTTGATTTCTCGGGCCTGCCGGATAACCACAAGTATGTGCAGGCTTCGGGCGGACTGGTGCTGCAGGGCAGTCCCTCGCGTCTGATCACATGGCGCACAACGATCGTTCGCGACGGAACCGTATTGGTGGTCGTGCCCCAAGGTCAACTTCCCATCACGGGCAACGAAACCTTTATCAGGCACACGATGAGCCTCAAGCCCACCGGACACCTGGAGATCGACAACACCTACATTCTTGACCGGGTGCTGAACGGCGCCGCGCACCACGCCTCGTTCAACAATCACATCATTCGCAGCCAGTGGAATTACCAATTCACGCGAGCGCTTTCGCTGCGCGCCATCGCGCAATACAACGGCCTGCTCGCAAATCCCACTTACAGCTCGCTGCAAACCACCAAGAATATGAATTTCGACTTCCTCGTCACCTATCTGGTCCATCCCGGGACAGCCGTCTACGTCGGCTACAACAGCAACTTGGAAAATCTGATTCCCAACCTCTGTGTGCCGGCGGCTGGATCATCGCTGGGGTGCGATCCCAATGGCAGCGGACTGGTGCGCAGCAATGGGTTGATTAATGATGGCCGCGTATTCTTTGTGAAGGTCAGCTATCTTTTCCGGCGGTGACTGGACGCTGGCTGAGAAACTGGAAGTCGAAGTGCTCCCATCCTAGCGCCACTTTTTCACCTTGGGCCAGAACTCGGCGAGAGTGCCGAATCTCGCGCCGTGGCAAATAAAAACGTCAATCTGCCTCTCCAGCGCATAGGGATTGTCGGCGGAGGCGCCGACGTATTCAACGCGATCCCAGAGTTGTTCGAGGTTTTCCCGGCTGTCATCGAGAACGACCATGCAATTGCCGGAATAGCCGCGCGGACCCCAGAGAAACCAGGTTTGATGGCCACTGAGTGCTGGCGGTAGCCCGTAGCGGCGGCCGAGGAAGTCGATGGCGCCCGCTTGTCCGTAATCCTGGAGGAAGATGCCGCAGTCTCCGCGCTCTTCGACAGGAATGCGATTCCAGGCTTGCGCGGTTTCGGCGACAATTTCCTCCCATCCGAATTGATCGGCATACCACTGAGGAAGAGCGGCGCGGGCATGGCTGTGCTCCAGTACCGGCAACTTGAACGGCAGATGTTTCGTGTAGGCGAGAAAAGCCTCAGGGGAAAGAACCGGCACCACGATGGGAGCGAGGTGGGCGCCGCTGGCGAGCAGGATGATGACGATTACGGGCTTGACCCAGCCGCGGCGCGAGCGAGAGCTTTCCACAGCTGACTTCGCACCTGATTCGCGGCCCTCGATGGCGGATTCGATTACCACTGCCCCCGCCGCCAGCAGCATGGGATAGATCGGGGCGAGATAGTAATTCTTTCCGTGGAGAACGAAGAAGACGGTGAAGCAAACCAGGTAGCACCAGCCCAGCGCGCGATAGGGCTTGAACCGCGCGGAGAAGAGCAGCGCAAACAGTCCCGTCAGCCAGATCGGCGCCGTGATCGGGTCCACAAGCAGCGTTTGTTGAAGGAAGTATTGCGGAAGCGGAAGAATCACGTCGCGCCCTTCGGCACGGATGTTGCGCATCAATTCGACAAATGGCCAGTGATCGTGAATGTTCCACAAAAGGTTAGGCAGAAAAATTAGGAAAGCGGCGAGGCCGCCGATCCAGATCCACGGATTTAAAAAGATGCGGCGCTGTGCGGTTAAGAGCAGGCCGACCACCATGCCGAAGCCGAAGACCGCAATCGAATATTTTTCCTGGAGGCCGAGGCCGGCGACCACTCCGAACCAGAGCCAGTAGCGGGGGGCTTTTTCAGTTGCGGCGCGCTTGATGGCGAGGATGGCGAAGTAAGCGCACCCCATCCACAGATTGGGTTCAAGGCAGTTGGTGCCGAGCAGGCTGCCATTGGAAAGGTATTGTGGCGCAATCACGACGGTGACCGCGGTGAGAAGCAGGGCGAAGCGCCGTCCGCCAAACTCGCGAGCCAGCACGGCAGCTTGTACTACCAACAGGGAAGAGGCCAGCGCAGGAAAAAAGCGGATGGCGCGAAGGGAATCCCCGAACAGAGCCCGGCTCACATGGGTTAGAAACGGAATGAGCGGCGGTTGGTCGACATAGCCCCAGGCGAGGTGATCGCCGCAAGAGATGTAATCGAATTCGTCGCGAAAGTATCCGTACCGGTTGTTGAAGTAGATGTGGAAAAGGAGCTTGGCAAGAGTGATCGCCAGAACGATCAACATTCCACCCGCAAGAAACAAGTTGTACCGGCGGGAGGGTGGGGAGAGCGTGGTCGACGTGCTGGCCATAGTGGTGAAGAATAATACATGGACCAAGCCCGGAAAGATGTCATGTAACCGCCAAGGAGGTCGGGCCGAGCGCCGATCTCAAAGCCCGGTCGTAAACGAAGGTAATGTTCCCTGTTGATTACCCATTCTTGATGCCGATAGGCTTATGGTAACGTTGGAATTACCGATAACTCTATAAGGCTTGAATAAGGTTTTTGGTCAACGTGTCTTCAGAGACTCGCAAACCGGGATATCACATTGCGTGGAAAACGGTCACCTATCGCAGCGTGGCGCTGCTGATCATGGCCGGGGCCGCGCTATTTTTGATTGCGGTACGTCTCACCTTTCCGCAATTTACCGAGAACAGCCTCAAGGCACTCGGAAAAATAGCCAACAAAGGTTTGGAGCATGTGGCGGGTATGGCGCCAGCGGCGGGCAGCGGTGTCTCCGTAGCGCAGCAGGCCCACTTTACCGCGCTGGATGGTACGGTGCGGGTGAAGAAGAGCAATGGAAATAGCTGGGTAAGCGCGGACTACAACGTTCCCCTGGAAAAGGGCGATGTGGTGCAGACCGGCTCGGAGGGTATGGCGAAGGTGGTATTTAACGATGGCACCAGCTATACCGTGAAGCAGGACTCCCTGATCGTGATTGAAGAAAACTCGGCCAATGATCAGCAGCAGACCAATGTGGCCGTGGCGGTAAGCACCGGAACGGTGGATCTTTCGACCGCGACCTACTCGCTGGGATCGAAATCCCAAGTGATCGTGGCGGGGGCGACGGCGTCTCTGGCTCCGCAGTCAACGGCTCAGGTGAGCAACGATCCCAAGCTGGATCAACACGAGATCTTGATGAAGAAGGGCACCGGCGAGGTCACGCGCAAGGGAGAAACGGTGCAGTTGACGAACTGGGAAAAAGTTAGTTTCAAGGCGGCCGAGGCTCACATGGACAAGGCAAAAGGCACAGGGCCGCCTACCCCGATTTCTCCCGCGAACATGGCGCCGATCTTCACCGCAGGCGAAACCACCAAGGACGTGGAGTTTTCCTGGACGCCGATGGCGAACGCGGTGGCTTATCGGCTTCGAATCTCCAGGAATCCCTACTTCTCTTCTACGCTGGTTGACAAGAGAGTGAACACCGCGGATGTCACGGTCACCAGCCTCGGCGAAGGGGCGTATTACTGGGGAATCCAGTCCTACGATACGTCGGGAAAAGAGTCAGTAGAGAGCGAGAAGAACCGTTTCACCATCATTTCCAAAGGAAAGCAAACCGAGGCCATTGCCCTGGATCTAGATCCCTTCGTCCAGCATGGGCACGTGATCGAAGTGGCAGGGAAAACCCAGATCGGTGCCAGAGTGATGGTAAATGGGCGGGAGGTTCCGATGGTCACGACCGACGGGACCTTTCATTATTTCACCCCACCCCTGGCGACGGGCGAGGCCGTGATTACGGTGACGGCGCAGACGGCACAGGGCGGGGTTAATACGCAGCAGAAGAAGATCCTTATTCAGTAGCTTCGGCAAGTTTGGGTAAGTGCGGTTGGGGTTCGGTCCAACAGGACGAGAACCTTCGGTCCCGGCAAGGGTGCAAAGTTCTCATAGACTAAGGAGAAGGTTGCATCCGCGCCGGATGGCATAAATCGGGTTCGCCCGCTAAACAGTGCGATCAAGGTAGATCGCGAGAAGAGTTTGTCTCATGTCAAACAACGGATTTCATTCTTCACGTTCTCACAACGTGCGATCGCTGTTCAGCATGTTTTCAAGCGACCTGGCCATTGATCTTGGCACGGCCAATACGCTGGTCTACGCGCGCGGCAAGGGCATCGTCGTCAACGAGCCTTCGATCGTCGCCATCAACAAGAACACGGGCGAAGTCGAGGCCGTGGGCAAAGAGGCGAAAGAGATGCTGGGTCGCACACCCGGCAACATCGTGGCCATCAAGCCGATGAAAGACGGTGTGATCGCCGACTTCAAAGTCACCGAGAAAATGTTGAACTACTTCATCCAGAAGGCGCATAACCGGAAGATGCTGGTGCATCCGCGGATTGTGATTGGAGTGCCGTCAGAGATTACGCAGGTGGAAAAACGCGCGGTGATGGATTCCGCCTATCGCGCCAAGGCCAGTGAAGTGCACCTGGTAGAGCAGGCGATGGTTGCGGCAATTGGAGCGGGACTGCCAATTACGGAACCGAGTGGCAACATGGTGGTTGACATCGGCGGAGGCACCACTGATATCGCTGTAATTTCCCTGAGTGGCATCGTCTACTCACGTTCCGTGCGGATGGCCGGCAACCAGATGGACGAAGCCATCATGAATTATCTGAAGCGGAAATATAACCTGCTGATCGGCGAGCGCACCGCAGAACAGATCAAGATGGAGATTGGCTCGGCGCACCAGCTTGACAAGCCGATGACCATGGAGATCAAGGGGCGCAACCTGATCGAAGGTGTGCCGAAGACCATCACCGTCGACGACGGCGAGATTCGCGAAGCTTTGAGCGAGTGCGTTTCGACCATCATGAATGCAATTCGCGTCGCCCTGGAGCGCACGCCACCCGAGCTTTCCGCCGATATCAGCGACCGCGGCATCGTGCTGACCGGAGGCGGAGCGCTGTTGAAGAATCTCGATAAGCGCATTCGCGAAGAAACCGGGCTGCCGGTATCGATTGCTGACGATCCGCTGTGCAGCGTGGTGCTGGGTACGGGCAAGATGCTCAGCGACTTCAAGCTGCTCCGGAAGATTTCGATCGAGTAGAAACAGTACCTGGTACCTGGTACCTAGTACCGAGAAAAACAAAACTGCACGTTTTTGCTGGGTACTGAGTACTCGGTACTGTCAACTGTTTTTATGGAATCCGTACTTGGCCGTTATCGTAACCTGACCATTCTGGTGGGAGTGCTGTTTCTGCAGGTGCTCGGGCTCGCGGTGCAGGTCAAACGTAGCGCCGAGGCGGAGCATACCCGGCTGATCCGCATTTGGGCGGTGAATGCAATCACCCCGTTGGAGGGCCTCCTCGTGCGGGTGCAAGACGAGGCTAACGATCTCTGGCATAACTATTTTTTCCTGCGCGGCGTGCGAGCCGAGAACCGTCAGCTCAAGGAACAGATCGAGCAAATGCGGTTGGAGCAGGTGCGGTTGAGCGAAGACGCGTCTCAGGCACGCCGGTTGCAGTCCCTACTGGCATTCAAGGAACAGGTCATCATCAAGACCATTCCAGCCCAGGTCATTGGCTCCAGTGGCACCGATCTTTCGCGGTCCGTCTACATCGATAAAGGTTCGAATCAGGGCATTGCGCAAGATATGGCGGTGATTACCGTGGGCGGGATTGTGGGCAAGGTGTTGCGCGTGTATCCCTCGACCTCGCTGGTGCTGATGATCAACGATCAGAGCAGCGGCGTGGGCGTGTTGTTGGAAAAGTCGCGATTGCAAGGTGTTCTGCGTGGAACCAGTGATGGCGAGTTGATCCTGGAACGGGTCATGAGTGACGAGCATGTCGCGCCGGGAGAGACAGTGTTGAGCAGCGGCGGCGACCAGATTTTTCCCAAAGGATTTCCCGTGGGAACAGTCAGCAAGGTGAGTCCGGGAAAAGAATTATTTTTGAACATCAAGGTGCATGCGGCGGCGGATCTCAGTCGCCTGGAAGAAGTCTTGGTGGTGACTGAGAAGCAGGAACGCGAGGCGGTGGCGGAAAATGGCGGAAAAATGCGGGCGGCCGATATTCTCGCCCAGCGGCTGCCTTCGGTGCCGGATAAACCCGCAACGGCAGTAGCAGCGCCGGGAAAGCCTGCGGCCGGACCCGCGGGGCAGGGAGCGGGCACAAGTGTGAAGCCGCAGCCGAACTCAACTAAGACACCTGAGACAGAACCTGGGACCGCTGTTGGGAATCATCCCCCAGCGAGATCACCGCAGCCGAAATCGCCTGCGATAAGATTGGCTCCGGCAAACACCACCACCGCAAGCCCGGTGGTCGAATCCGGCGACGCCGGCGCAGGCAATGGCTCCGTGAACTCTGCCGGATCAAACGCGGCTCGATCGACCGAACCGTCAAACTCCGCTTCCGACCCGACGAAGTCTCCGGCCAAACCCGCAGCGGTTCCCGTCAAACCCACCACCACGCAGTCTAACCCGCAACCTGCGGCAACCGAAGATAATCCCCACTAGCGTGCCGATCACTTACACATCAGGGGAGCAGATTGAGGTTTATCGGTTCAGTCTTCCGGTGACCGTGGGAGTGCCGCTGGTGGCGCTGTTTCTACAGGCGTTTCTGCCGCGCCGGATTTTTTCCATCTTCGACTTGCCATTGCTGGTGACGATTTTTTTCGCCATGGCGCGGCGCAATCCGGTTTCCGGTTTGTTCACCGGGGCGGCAATCGGACTGGCGCAGGACATGCTTGGGCCATATCCGATCGGAATCTATGGAATCGCCAAGACAGTGGTGGGTTACGGGGCCTCCTCGCTGGGCGCCAAGCTCGACGTGGAAAATGCCGGCGCCCGGCTGCTGGTCACGCTGGGATTTTATCTGGTGCATCAAGCGGTCTTTTTCACGGTTGCCCGTGGCATGGTGAATCTAACCCTGAATTGGAGCTGGAAGCATGGAATCCTAGCCGGTCTGGCGAATGGAGTCGTAGGCATGGTGTTGTACTTTGTGCTGGACAAGTTTAAGCACAGGACTTGAAAACCAGCCCTCAGTTCTCGGTTCTCAGTGAAGCCAGTAGTGACCTACGTTACCCTTCGACCACGCACACCAGCCCGTCTAAGAGCTAGAATTGAACCACATTCCTCACAGAAGCTAAAGCGCCTCGATCGACGCAAGCGGGTCGCTCAACAACTGAGAACCGAGAACTGAGAACTGATGTTCGGGAACTGACAACCGATGTTCGGACGTGACGACAAAGTATCGGAAGTCCGCCTCACGGCGGCGCAGTACATGATCCTGGCCATCTTTCTTGTGCTGGCCTACGGATTGTGGAAGCTCCAGGTGATGCAAAGCGGCTATTACGCCTCTGCGGCCGAGAAGAACCGCATTCGAAACGTACCCATCCTCGCCCCGCGCGGCAGAATTCTGGACCGCGAAGGGCGCACCATCGTAGAAAACTATCCGTCGTTCTCAGCGTTGTTGCTGCGGGACTCTACCCGCGATTTGAATGCCGACGCCGATTTGATTGCCCAAGGCCTGCATCTGGATCCCAACGAAGTGCGGACGCGCGTCCGTCATTTCTCCTCCATGCCGCAGTACCAGCCAATCTTTTTGAAAGAAGACATCACTCAAGATGAATTGGCGTTCATCGATGCGCATCGCAACGAATTGCCCGAACTGGATACCATCGTGGCCCACCGGCGCTTGTATCCGCGCAATGGCTTCATGGCGCATCTGATCGGCTACGTTGGCGAAGTCACCGAAGACATGCTGAACCAGCCGCAGTTTGAGCTTTATAGCCCCGGCGATGTCGTGGGAGTCTCCGGCGTGGAGCGGCAATACAACACCGCGTTGATGGGCACAAACGGGGCGCGGCGGGCGCTGGTGAACAGCCATGGCCGCGAAGTTGGATTGTTGGAGCAAACAGACGCTATCCCCGGGAAGCCCTTGAAACTTACGCTCGATATCGATTTGCAGATCGCAGCCGAAGAAGCGTTGGAGGGAAAAAACGGCGCCATCGTCGCGATGGATCCACGGACCGGGGAAATTCTGGCCATGGTGAGCCGGCCGACCTTCGATCCTAACAATTTTGCCATCCGGGTTTCGCGTGACCAGTGGAACAAACTGGTCACCGATCCCGACAAGCCCCTTCTGAACAAGGCGATTCAGGCACAACTCGCGCCCGGTTCGACCTTCAAGATCATCATGTCGGTCGCGGGATGGCAGGAGGGGATTGCGCAGTCTCTCCACGTGAACTGCACGGGCAGTGCCGAATTTTATGGACGGCGGTTCGGCTGCTGGGTGAAGGGTGGCCACGGCCCCGTCGCGTTGGAGAAAGCGATCTACCAGTCTTGCGACGTGTTCTTCTACACCCTGGCGGAAAAACTTGGAATTGACCGCATTGCCAAGTATGCGAGCGCTCTCGGGCTGGGACAGAAAACCGGCATCGACTTGCCGAACGAAGCGAGCGGCATCATGCCCTCGGAAGAGTGGAAGATCCGAAACTTCAAGCAAAAGTGGTTTGCCGGGGAAACGATTTCGGTCGGCATTGGCCAGGGTGCGATCGCGCTTACGCCGGTGCAGTTGATGCGCGCCATTGCCGCGATCTCCATGGGCGGGCGCATGGTTGTGCCTCACGTCGTCGAACCGGAAGGGCTTCCCGCCGCATACATCGAAGCCAGTCATGTCACCGAGACGAAAAATATTTCCATCGATCCGGGCGGGTGGGCCTTCATTACCGACGCGATGTCGCGCGTGTTGCTGCCGGAAGGCACGGCTCCATCGGCCTTTGTTCCTGGGGTTGACATCGCTGGCAAAACTGGGTCGGCGCAGATCGTCTCACTGGCCACTCGGGCAAAGTTCAAGAATAGCGAGGCTCTGGCGCAGAA
>JAUTWY010000177.1 GCA_030838305.1 Acidobacteriaceae bacterium | reverse complement strand
AACCGGGCGAGCGTGCGGCTCGACAGCAACGAGATCGACGATCTACACAACAAACATGGCGACACCCGCGGCGAACATTGCCACGGTAGCGATTGCCACGACAGTCCATCCCAGGCGTGAACTCGGTTGTCCCTGCATCAGTTTCTTGTCCGAAGCGACGACTAGGATTGCGACGAGAAGGAAGGGAGCTAACAATCCGTTGATCACCGCCGTCCAGTAGAGTGCTTTCACAGGGTTGATGTTTGCGAAGTCCAGCCCGACGCCCGCCGCAGTTGAGAGGAGAATGACAGTGTAGAATGCGCGGGCCTGCTTCAATTTCTTATCCAACCCTTGACGCCAACCCAGCGTTTCCGCGAAGGCATATGCAGCTGATCCCGCCAACGTCGGGATCGCAAGAAATCCTACTCCGACAATGCCGACGGTGAACAGGGTCGCAGCAAACTTGCCAGCGAGGGGCCGAAGCGCTTCGGCGGCCTGGCGAGTAGTCTCGACGTGTGTGATGCCGTGACGGTTGAGAGTGATCGCAGTGGTCAGGATGATAAAGAACATGACCACATTCGAGAAAAACGTGCCGACGCCGACATCCATTTTCCTCACCTGAAGCTCGATGGCCGTTGCTCCCCTCCGTTGAGAAAGCGAATTGAGACCGGCTGCCTTTTCTTCTTCCACTTCTTCACTCGCCTGCCAGAAAAACAAATACGGACTGATCGTAGTGCCGAGAATTGCGACCAGCATCGACCATTCATCTCTGGTATGCGGCATCGATGGCACCAGGGTATCGCGTATCACTCGGCCCCAATCGGCACCCACCACAAACGCGGTGATGGGGTAGGCGAAGAGCACCAGCACCAGCCACTTGAGCACGTCTGCTATCTGGTGATAACGGAGCCGAACGGTTGCCCACGAAATCAAGAGTGCGAAAGCCACTACAAACCAGTGCGCATTGACGCCGGAGAGCATTTCCGCTGCATCCGCCATGCCGGCGAGGTCCGCGGCGATGTTAATCGTGTTGGCCGCAAGCAGGGCCATGACGAAAACACGCAGTAGCCACTTTGGAAATCGCTGACTAAAATTACCTGCCAAGCCCTTCCCTGTCACCATTCCGATTCTGGCACACATCATTTGAACCGCGCCCATCAGTGGCCACGTGAGGAGTGCAGTCCAGAGAAGCTTGGTTCCAAGCTGCGCGCCCGCCACAGAATATGTGGCAATGCCCGATGGGTCATCGTCGGCAGCCCCGGTGATAATGCCTGGGCCAAGCGACTTCAACAGAAATCGCATCCATCGAGCTAGGGTAAATATCGGCACGAAAGAGTTGGGGCGAAAACCGCCTCGAACCACGGAACGAATCCGCTCACAATCCTACATGGTGCTCGGTGCGAATCGAATGCTCAAGTGGTCTAATGTGATCAGACGCCCGTCTTCGCCGGTCCTATCATGTGCAGTAGTGAAGAAATGAGATGACCGTTACAACGGCCAGTCCAGCTTCCTCTTACAAGTGAGGTACAAAATGGAAACCGTCTTGATTGTTCTGGTGGTGCTGTTTTTGCTCGGTGGCGGAGGGTGGGGATACTCTCGTTGGCGCGGCTAGCCCGATTGCAGGATGGACGCGTGACCATGCCGCTTGATCCCAATTTCCGGCACTTTACGAGGGGGTTCGACTCTGGGCTAGATCCGCGAACCCCTTTCAGCGTCGCTGAACTAAATCAGCCACCTTAGGTTTTCTCTTAAGGCCCTGCGGAAAGCGTACCCCATGCATCCGATGCTGCACGAAATTCAGCAACTCTACAACGTGAGCGACCGTCTTGATTCGCTGGCGGAACAACATACTCTCGTCCAAATACGCAGATGTTGCGCAGCAACCTCGATGAGGGGATGGGAGTCGAAGCCTAGTGCCTTCTGTTGCCTACCAGTCGGCTGAATTATCCGCTGAATCAATAGAAACCCGACGTACTCTACAGCGCGTGCTGAAATTAGTAATGGCGGCGGTGTTGTTGTTGTTGCTCGGTGGCGGGGGCTGGGGATATTCACGCCGGGGCCGCTACCGGTCCCCAGGATAAACGCGGTACCACTGTACTTGATCTCCTATTTGCGGCATCCATGAGGGAAGTCGACATCGACCCGCGAGCCCTCTTTCAGGTTTACTGAACTAAGTCAGCCCATCTGAAGTTTTCTTCTTAGACTCTCAGGAAAGCCGTGCCTCCTATGCATCCGAATGCGATTCTGAACGAAGTTCAGCAACTCTACAACGTGAGCGATCGTCTAGATTCGCTGGCCGAACAGCATCCCCTCGTATCCCAAGCACTCATCACCATCTCAGGAAGTGTTCGCAACACGGCCACGTTGTCGAAGGTGCTTGTTGCGATGAAGATAGCACCGCTCTTCGGATTAGATCCGGCAAACGCGTGATGGGCTCATCGCGACCTTCTTGATCTGGGTTTTTGGGATTGCGGCGTGCGAGCTAGTCGTGAAGAACGATGTCGAGAAGTGAACTATGAACTTGCAAGCCGCTCCCGCCGTCATAGTCGATGAAGCCCAACTTCCTGAACCGATTCATGAAAAAACTGACCCGGGACCGGGTTGTGCCTATCATTTCTGCTAGGGTCTCCTGACTCATCTTGGGAATTACAGTCTCCTGCTTTCCATCCTTCCCGAAATGTGCCAGCAATAGCAATACCCGGGCCAGTCTTTTCTCACTGGAATTGAAAAGCTGGTCAACCAAATCCTCTTCGTATCGTATATTTCGTGCCAGCAAATACGCCACGAACATATCGGAAAACGCATGTTCCCGGTGAAGAACATCATTCATCGACTTCTTGTCAATTTTCATCACCGAGCAATCGGTCATTGCGGTTGCGGAGCACAGGCGGAGAGGCTGCCCTGTGAGACACCCTTCTCCGAAGAAATCGCCCGTGTTCAGAATTCCGATTGTGGCTTCCTTGCCGATTTCCGACACAACGGTGAGTTTTACCTTTCCTTCCTTTATATAAAAAACCGCATCAGACGAGTCGCCTTGAGCAAAGATCGTCTGCTTTCTGGCAAGAGCTTCGATCTTCCTGCCACCATTGATAGTCGAAAGGAATGTCTTGGGATCGAACTTGATGAGTTTCTTGGACGCGGCAACGAGTCTCATAATTGGCCCCTCTCAAACGGTTCCGAGTGCGCA
>JAUTWY010000175.1 GCA_030838305.1 Acidobacteriaceae bacterium | reverse complement strand
TGCTTGATCCTCGACCTTCATATGCCCGGGATGGACGGCTTGGAGCTCCAGCGGCAATTGGCTGCGGCATCTCATCCGATTCCGATCATTTTCGTTACCGCGTTCGGCGATGAAACCGCGCGCGAGCACGCCCTGCGCGGAGGGGCTGTCTCCTTTCTCTCGAAGCCCTTCAGCGAGGAAACGCTGCTCGGCGCGGTGCAATCGGCAATCGAAATTCCAAGCTAACGTTCTGGAGCCTGATTTCGTTTTCGGCGCGTCGCCACGACGCGCGACTCAAAGTGTTCTGTGTCACCCCGGAATAAGTTCTCTTCACCTTCCTAACCGCGGGGAGTCTTACAATGCCAACAGCACTGATCAAAAACCACACGCCGTCTGAAGTCGAAAATGAAACACTCTCATGCGGCCTGGCAAAATTCGGTCCGGTCAAGACTGCGGCGCAGCTCTTACAGGCCGACTCCGATCACACCGCCGGCGAACGAGGCTTCTTCGCCTCGTCTTTCGCGGCCAAGCTCGACCAAGCGCTGCCCGCCAGCTTTGGCATGGTCGGCACCAGCGACGCGCTGAATACTACGTCGGCCTTGATGCAAAAGGCCGCGCGCTCCGAGGCGAGTATTTTGCTGCTCGGCGAATCCGGCACCGGCAAGGAGCTCGCCGCGAAGGCCATCCATGCGCACAGCCCTCGCGCCGCCCGCCCGCTTCTTCCGGTTGACTGTGCCGCCTTGCCGGAGAACCTCCTTGAAGCCGAGCTGTTCGGTTATGAGAAGGGCGCCTTCACTGGCGCACTCACCGCCAAGCCCGGCTTGATTGAAATGGTCGACGGCGGAACGCTCTTTCTCGACGAGGTCGGCGAGCTCCCGATCGGCCTTCAGCCAAAGCTGCTGCGCGCCCTGCAGGAACAGGAATATCGCCGTGTCGGTGGTACCCGCACTATCAGCTTCGATGCGCGGATCGTCGCCGCCACCAACCGCGATTTGTCCCGGCGCGTCAAGGAACGTGAATTCCGCGAGGATCTCTTCTTTCGCCTCAACGTCATTCCCATCCAGTTGCCGCCCCTGCGCGAACGTTATGGCGACATGCGGCTTCTCGCTAATTGGTTTTTGCGGAGTTACTGCGAACGCGACACCGGCATGACCAAGACTTTCGATGAAGAGGTTCTGCGAATTTTCGATTCCTATCCCTGGCCCGGCAACATTCGCGAACTTCAGAACGTCGTCAGGCGCATGTCTGTGCTGTCGGAAGGCCTGCTTATCACGACGCGCGATCTTCCAGCCGAAATGTCGCAGCCGCCCGGCCGTTCATCGGACTCGTTCCAGGAAAAGGCCGCCCGTTTCGAGTCGGGCGAACTCGCCTTTGGCGCGGCAAAAAACCAGTATCTAAGTCTCTTCGAGGCCTCCTATCTGCGCAACACGTTGGATCGGCACGGCGGCAACGTCTCGCGTGCCGCGGAGACTGCTGGCATCGATCGAAAGACCTTTTACCGTCTGCTGCGAAAGCATCAGATGGCGCCGGAAAAATTTCGCGGCCACTAACGCGTCGCCGACGCGCAAAATTCTTCCAGTTCACCGCCGTGAACGCGCATGCAATGCGTACGCGTCCGCGACCGTGAACTGCGGCCGGCGGGAAGTATTCTATGAAGTTTCCGCGGCGATTCGCCAAGGCTTACTTGTTTTTGCCAATCGCCAGGTCAAAGTAATCCGGTGTCGCGATGCTCGCGCGCACTCCCGTCAAGGGTTCAATTCGATGAGCGATCTTCGCAGCCGCGAGCGCACCCGAGAGCCGCTGTGCGCCGTGTGGAAGTCGAGAGCCATTCGTTCTGATGGCAACACCCTCGAAGTTGACGGAAATATCATCGACCGGAATCGGTGTGCCGGCCAGGCGCGCGGGCATCAGCGTTGCTGAAAATTGCGCCGCGTACGCTTCGGCCTCCTCATCCATATGATGATAGACCACGATCACGTGGATCGGTTCTCCCGATTCCCTCAGTTCGGTAACCAGCGCGGCGCGCTGATCCGACGTCAGATAGCGGCGCTCTGTTGAGCGAGTTGCAGCCTCAGCTCGGCTATCTCGGTGCGCAACGATTCCAGCGACGATTCACGTGCGATCTGCCGTTGCTCGTCCCATGCCCGAAACGCTGCCCATAGCAGCACCAGCGCCCCGCCGCACGTCAACCAGATACCATGGTCCGGGCGCCACAGTTTGGCCATTTCTTCTTTTGCGTCGTTCGGCGCGAAGGACGCGGTCAGCGGTAGAACAAACAATACCAATCCTATCGGGACATATGGGCGCCGGATGAGCGTTTGGATGAACCGGCCGAGGCTTTTCAGCATTACCGAATGACGAACCTCAGGCTCGCTGTGCGATCCCGTCAGCGAGTGAGTGAGGATTGATTTCGGAATACATTTGGCTTCTCGTGACAGAATCTGCTGACGCCTGAGGAAGCAGCGGCAGGCGGGACAACGATGATCTACGCGCCGGGCGATCACGATAGATAGCCATGATCGGAAATACTCGATTGATGTTTGACACCCTCTAACTCCCTTAGCAAAAGACTGGCCAGAATCTGAGATCGGGAAAAGTCGCCGCCGCTGTGTTAGTCGCTGCGGGCAAATTGATGATCAGTACTTCGCGGATGGCTAAAGCTAATTGAAGCCTAAGGAGAAATCTCATCGACAACAGAAAAGGCCTAATTCACTTCGGAAGGCTATTAACCTTAATCCGAAAGTGCGCCGTGAAAAGGTGCTGGTCCACAGAGGGTGGAAGTCCCTCCCGGGAACTGGTTCGTTCCGCCCGGTAACAACCGAAGCAGTGGTAGAGGTAACGAAGCCGCTGAAGCCTTCGGTGCAGAGGGTCGCAAAGGCGACTCGGTGAGCATGCATGCCGTAACGCGAGTGAACGCTGAGCAGGCCTCGAAACGGGTGATGCAGGAGCCGACCCGCCTTTCGGACGGGGAAGGTCGACGCCGATGGAACAGTATGAGCGAACAGGTTTCATCGGTCCTGCCGGGGTATTGGCGACGGCATGCAGGCAAGGGGGACCAGACGCAACACGGGAAGCCCCAGCGGTGATCGCAAATGCATCAACCGGCAACTCGTGAGAGTCAGGCTGGGCCGTGTGGGGTGGCGGAGAGGCCCGTAGGTACTGCGGAAGCCGGGTAACGCCGGTGGAGGGAAGGGGCCTCAGTTGAAGGCGAACGCGAGAAGCGACAAAGGGCCGAGGGATTGGTCATGAGCCTAGCAACCCCCGTAAGTGTTCAGAAGTTGCAGACCGCGTTACACGCAAAAGCGAAGGAAGCATCCGGCTATCGCTTCTATGCGCTGTACGACAAGATGTACCGGAAAGACGTTCTGGCGTTCGCCTACCAATGCTGCAGAGCCAATGGCGGTGCGGCGGGAGCAGACGGGCAGACCTTCGAGGACATTGAGGCGTACGGGCTGGAGCGGTGGTTGGACGAACTGGCGCAGGAGCTGAAAAGCCGAACCTATCGACCACTTCCAGTCCGGCGGGTTTACATTCCCAAGCCGGACGGAAGACAACAGCGACCGTTAGGGGTCCCCGCTATCCGAGATAGGGTGGCGCAGACGGCGGCAGTTCTGGTACTCGAACCGATCTTCGAGGCGGACTTGCAGCCGGAGCAGTATGCCTATCGGCGCGACCGTAGCGCACTGGCCGCGGTGCGACAGGTCCACAAGCTGATCAATACCGGGTATGGCGAAGTTGTTGACGCAGATCTCAGTAGTTACTTCGATAATCTGCCGCATGCCGAACTTCTTAAGTCGGTGGCTCGCCGAGTGGTCGACGGAGCGATGCTGCATCTGATCAAGATGTGGCTGGAAGCTGCGGTTGAGGAAACCGACGAGCGCGGACATAAGCATCGAAGCACACGCAATCGAGATGAAGGTCGGGGCAGCCCGCAAGGGTCTCCGCTCAGCCCGCTGCTCAGCAATCTATACATGCGCCGGTTCGTGCTCGGCTGGAAGCAGCTGGGACACGAGCAGCGTCTGAAAGCGCGCATCGTCAACTACGCCGATGATCTTGTGATGTGCTGCCGTGGCAGGGGAGAACAAGCCCTCGCCACTATGCGGGACATGATGCAGAGGCTCAGGCTGACGGTGAACGAGAGCAAGACGCGGGTCTGCAAGCTGCCGGAAGAGAAGTTCGACTTTCTGGGTTACACGTTTGGGCGCTGTTACTCGCCGCAGACGGGACGGGCCTATCTGGGCACCACGCCGTCGCAGCAACGCGTACAACGCATCTGTGCGACGATTAGCCAGGCGACCCGACGGAGCCAGACGCAGCGGGACGTAGAGACGATAGTGGTACGCCTTAATCGATTGATAATCGGATGGGCCAACTACTTCTGCCTCGGTCCTGTCAGCAAAGCCTACCGAGCGGTGGAACGACACACCCGTCGGCGGCTCCGCCAGTGGCTGTGCGCTAAACACAAAGTGCCGGGCGCGGGCACCGCGAGGTATCCCGATGACGTCCTGCACGAGGAGTTTGGTCTGGTCCGGCTTGCACAGCGGACCGCCAGCTTTCCGTGGGCGACACCGTGAGCCTTCTCCGAGAGCCGGATGCGGTAACTCCGCCTGTCCGGTTCGATGAGCGGGATGTGGAAACGGAGCACGGTCCGGCTAGTGAGGCACCGGCAGACGAAAGGGCCGGCACGGATAGGCCGCACCTAAACCACCGCGCCACATCTCGACTCTACATAAATCAGGCGGCGAGGTGGTCTGTGACCCGGTCATAGAGGGTTTCGGTTGCTGGGTTGGAGGAGAAGCGCAGGACCTTGCGGCCCGAGATTCGAGCGAGGCGCGCGGCGCGGTTGATGAGGAGGAAGCGCAGCGTCTTCATGCTCGCGATGCGATAGCTATAAGTTCGCTTGAGCGAGCGCGGTTTGCGAGTCGCCAGAGTCGAGTGCAGTTGAAAGCTCCGCATCAGGTTATGCGCGAGGATGGAGAGTTGGAGCCAGGCGCTGTTGGCCCTGTAGTGATTGGTGGGAACCACGTCGAGGGCAAACTCCCCCTTGAGTTCGGCGAAGGGTGCGCCAGGTGAAGCCTGGGAAAGGAGGATGAGATGATCTGAAACCTTTCGTTGGGACCCAGCGGGTAACAAGCCCCGCCCGGAAAGGTTGGCCAGCCATCCGGAAGCGAGTCTTGCGTGGCGGTGGAGCAATCCACTCTGCGAAGCGTAGACAGCGAATGGGCGGGCCGTGTGATTGAGCCCCGAAATTAACATCGTGGTGGGAGCCGACGCTGTCCTTTGAGCGGAAGGCAACATCGAAGCGCGGTAGTGGCCGAGCGCAGAGGTCCCGCCGGGGTCAAAGAGCAGGGCACGTTCAGAGTGGGGTCCTCCAGGAACCTGGGAGGTCCTGTCGTTTCCGTCGAAGAACCGGTTGGGGAGTCCGGTGAACAACCCCTGGCCTGTGGGTGCTGCGCCTTGCGCCCGCAGGAGCGAAGCCCAAGGCGCAGCGGCGGTAGCGCGGAGCGAAGGAAACGAAGCGACGCGGCATGGGCGGCAGGAAGTCGGAGTGCCTGGTAGTACCGGAGAAGCGGGGGAACCAACCCGAGGGACCCCGTGGAGGGAAGGAGGCACCGGAACGCGGGAACGTTCGAGGGGAATATGGCGGGGACACCGAGCTCCACAACCGTATCAACGAAACTCGAGCGGATAGCAAAGTTGGCGTGCGAGATGCCGCAGGTGGCATTGACGACGCTCGCCCATCACATCGACATCGATTGGCTGCGTGGGGCGTATCGGCGCACGCGCAAGGACGGAGCTACCGGCGTAGACCGGCAGACGGCCTACGAGTATGCGAGGAATCTGGAGGAAAATCTCCGCTCACTACTTGAACAGGCCAAATCCGGCAGCTACGTGGCGCCACCGGTCCGCAGAGTGCACATCCCGAAGGCAGGGGCTGGCTCGCAGACGCGGCCCATAGGCATACCAACCTTCGAGGACAAGGTGCTCCAACGGGCGGTGGTCATGGTGCTGGAAGCAGTCTACGAGCAGAGTTTTCTGAACTGCTCGTACGGCTTTCGACCCGGCCGTTCGGCGCATCAAGCGCTGCGAGTCGTGCAGGGCCAGACGGTGCAGATGGCGGGCAGGTGGGTCCTTGAAGTTGACGTCCGGAAGTTTTTCGAGACGCTGGACCATGGTCACTTGCGAAACATCGTGCGCAAGCGGGTACGTGACGGAATGTTGTTGCGGCTTATCGACAAGTGGTTGAAGGCGGGCGTGATGGAAGACGGGATGGTTGCGTACCCGCAAGCTGGCACGCCCCAGGGTGGTGGCGTTACGCCCCTTACACAAAAGGTAACTTTCAATTTGAACTGGTTGTGAAGGGCTGGCGGAATACGCCGATACTTGATCTGCGTCTCAAGAAGTAATATCTTTATGTCCTATGCCGCGGTCCACCAAAGCGGACAAGGCACGGCTGCTGAACGCGGCCCATCGTCTGCTCGAGCGCAACTCGGAACTGGCCGAGGCGGCGCAGAGTCTGTCGCGCGAGTTCGATTTG
>JAUTWY010000166.1 GCA_030838305.1 Acidobacteriaceae bacterium | reverse complement strand
CGGCCTGATGATCGGCGTAGACATCGTGAAGGACAAAGCCACTAAAGAATATGGCGCCGCTGAGCGAGACATGTTTGTCGAGCGCGCCTTCGAACATGGCGTTCTATTCCTTGGCTGCGGTCCCAGTTCAATCCGCCTCTGCCCGCCGCTGGTGGTCACCAAAGACGAAGCCGATGTTGCCATGGATGTGCTGGAAGCGTGCATTCAGGAGGTGGGCAAATAGGGGTCTGGCTTCCGCTCATGGGCCAGGCCGGCGCATTTGCTCCAATGTTCCCATGGAACATTTTAGAAGGGCGAAATTCCGCGACGTAAGTCGTTGATTCTCGGCGCGAGCCTTTCTCCGGGTCAATGGATACAAGGGGTTAGGCTGTGGAAGGAATGTCTACTTTCGAGGACGTCCAATATCTACGAAAGTAGACTTGGAAACTATGGACAGGGAAGATGACAAGCGCATAACAATTTCTTTACATTCCTGTGACGGCTAACCTACACCCGCTCCTTACACTTATGCTTTGGTAGATCAGTCGAAACCGGGGGAGGGCGAGATGAGACTTAGAAGGCTCGCGGCAGGGATGCTGGCAATCGGGATTTGCTTCGGGTCCAATACTCTGTGCGCTCAGAGCAAAGCAATCGACGTGAACAAGTCCAGTTTGAAGATTCGAGTCTTCAAGTCGGGAGCCTTCTCCGCGTTTGCGCACGATCACGAAGTATCGGCTCCGATCGAAGAAGGCAAGATCGACGAAGGAAAGGCGGATTCGTCCGGCCACGCCAGCGTGCAACTGCGCGTGGACTCGCGCAAGATGCGGGTGCTCGACCCGGATACTTCGGCCGACAAACGCGCCGAGATCCAGCACACCATGCAGAGCGATAAAGTTCTCGACGTCGAGAGGTTTCCCGAGATCGCTTATCAATCGACCACCATCACCAGCCGAGGCGAGGGTCGTTGGGACGTTCGCGGGAATCTAACCCTGCGCGGGAAGAAACAGCCGGTCGCGGTGGATGTTTCGTTGCAGGGCGGCCACTATCGCGGCTCGGCTTCGATTAAGCAGAGCGACTTTGGCATCGAGCCGATCCGCATCGCGGGCGGCACCGTTAAGGTGAAAGACGAACTCAAGATTGAATTCGATATCGTTCCCGCTCAGTGAGCGGGTAACGCACGTGAACCACGTGGGAGAGAGGTGCCTCAGCGCCACGTAAAGCTACCCAAATTCTTGGGACTTCAGAGTACGCTTGAGAAGTTGCGCCGTCCCTCCGGAGTCTTTGTCATAGGTCCTGTTTCGCCCCTTCGGGACTGTCCCGGTCACTTCCCGCGCCGTGGGATGCGTTCTGCCGCAGCTGCGCGGCTGAACATTGGCATGGTCGGTCAACTTTTCGGTTCGCCTTCGTGGCCAATGATCAGAATTCGCTGGTGCTTCCCGCTTTGGAACGTACCGCGATCTTTCTCCCGACATTGTTACAGAGATCGCATCCCATGCGCCGTCGGGTCAGTACAGTTACCTTGGAGATGCTCTCCATGCATTCTGGACGCGTTCTCTCGCGGCGGGTATTTTCCGGCGTCCCACGCGGGCGCTGCTTCGCTTTTTGGACTGGATAGCAGAACATACACTGCCGCCCGAGAAGATTGCCGCACATCATCGCGCGGGAAAACGCGGGGAAGAGGCCGCGTACGTTCATTTGCGCACGCTGGGCTACACCATGGTGGCGCGCAACTTCCGCTCGCTGCGCAGCCGCGGGGAGATCGACCTGATTGGATGGGAAGACGACGTTCTGTGCTTCGTGGAGGTGAAGACCCGCACTACGCGCGACGTAAAGGCGGGCGTAGCGGCGGTCGACAGGCACAAGCGTCGTGAAGTAGCAGCGGTCGCGAGGGAATATCTGCGGCGCCTTCCACCTTCGTGCCAGTGGCGCTTCGACATGGTCAGCGTATACTATGGAACATCGAAGGCCAGCCAGCCGCTGATTGAAGTGTTTCGTAATGCCTCCTTGACGGCCTAAAATGAAAGATTCGTCTAATCCTAATAATGAGGTTTGGTGAGTGCCTGAGCTAAGAAAAGATCCTATTGTTGGCCGTTGGGTGATTATTTCTACAGATCGCGCCAAGCGTCCCACAGATTTCGCGCGGGAAAACGTCAAGTTGAAGGGCGGCTTCTGCCCTTTTTGTTACGGCAACGAAGGCAAGACGCCACCGGAGATTCAAGCGTACCGTCCAGGATCGAATGGCGGGCCGGCATCGCAGCGGGATACGCCGGGCTGGACCGTGCGGGTGGTGCCGAACAAGTTTCCCGCGTTGGGAATTGAGGGCACGTTGAACCGCCAAGCCGAGGGAATGTTTGACCGGATGAACGGCATTGGGGCGCACGAAGTTATTATCGAGACGCCCGACCATAGTGCCAGCCTGGCCACACTGCCTCCGAAACGCATTGAAGACGTGCTGTGGACGTTCCGCGACCGCATTCTCGATCTCAAGAAAGATCGAAGGTTCAAGTACATTCTGCTGTTCAAGAACCACGGCGAGGCTGCCGGAGCGTCGCTTGAACACGCGCACTCGCAACTGATCGCGCTGCCGATTCTGCCGATCAATGTGGTCCAGGAATTGGAAGGCTCGAAACAGTACTTCCTGTATAAAGAGCGGTGCGTATTCTGTGACATCATCCGGCAGGAAACGGAAAACGGAAGCCGCGTGGTTGCCGAAAACGAAAACTTCCTGACCATCGCACCTTACGCACCCCGTTTCCCATTCGAAACGTGGATTCTGCCGAAGCAACACGAGTCGGCGTTTGAGAATTCGTCCTCGCACATGTTTGAGAACCTGGCCAAAGCTCTGAAAGGCCTGCTCACCAAAGCCGACCGCGTGCTGGATAACCCTCCGTACAATCTGGTGATCCATACTTCGCCGGCGCAGGATCCGACTAATGATCACTATCACTGGCACATGGAATTCATGCCCAAGCTGACCAAGACCGCCGGATTCGAGTGGGGCACGGGTTTCTACATCAATCCCACGCCTCCGGAGGAAGCGGCGAAGTTTCTGCGCGAGGCCAGCGTGGAAGAACCAGTTCCGGCTACCGTCGGGTAGCAGGATGTGCCAGGAATTTCAGCTCAAGAAAAAGAGGGCACGGCAAAAACCGTGCCCTTTGCACTTGGACGGAGAGAGAAGTTGAACGGGAAGGGCGACAATTTGGTGAAACCCTCACCGCAACCGTTGGTAGAAGACTAGAGCAGTTGGGTCCAGCGAATTGTCATGGAATTGTAAAAGATAAAGAAGGCACGACGGGAGTTGGGCGGATTCGAAGCCCCTTTATCCCTGGGTGCGGTCCTGAAATTCTTCATGCCATGCCATCTGGATGGCTTCGAGCTTGCCTTCGTTAGAGGTTTTCGGATCGCCCTTAAAGTCAGGCAACTCGGTCACGTAGCGATGCAAGTCAGTGAAGCGGACGGTTAAGGGATCTACTTCAGGGTGAGTTTCAGACAGGAGGATGCCGATGTCTTCGGCGTCGTCCCAGGTAAGAGATTTAGGCATTGACGGTTCCTCACAAAGCAGCAATTAGCAATTTGCAATTAACATTGCAGGAGGCGTGGCTGCATCCTTGGCTATGGGCTAGCGCTTAACTGCTAATTGCCAACTGCCAATCGCGAATGGCTCAATGGTGTTCTTCGGAAATGTAATTGCGGTTCCAGGCTGGAATCTCGACGACTACTTTACCCGGCTTGGTGATCTGCACCTGGCAGCCGAGACGCGAGTTTAATTGCAAGTCCGCGGCCATGTCCAGGCGATCGGCTTCGTCATCATCCATGGGCGAAAGATTCTCGGCGCCCTCTCTGATCCAAACGTGGCAGGTGGTGCAGGCGCAGTTGCCGCCGCAAGCATGGTCCAGCGTAACGCCGTAGTTGAGCGCGATGTCGAGAATCGACTCTTCCTTGCCATGATCTTCGTAGGGCAGCTTGCCGTGCTCGAACTGCACCGTCTTGCCCTCGGGCAGGAACGTGATCTGTACCGTGTTTTCGCCGGGAGCTTCTTCCGTGGCTGTGCCGGCGCCTTGCGATTTTTCTTCAGACATATCTCGCTCCAGAAAGTCTAGCAATTAGCATTTAGCCCTTGGCTTCTGCTGTGTTCCCGCTGCCCGGCAATCTCTAGACTGGCTAAATGCCAAGTGCTACTTGCGAACTGCTCTCCCTACTCAAACTCTGCTTTTGCCATGGGATGGGGCGCGGTGGGGCCTTCGCCCATGTCGGCTTCTTCCATGGTCTTGCCTTTTAGCGCGGTAGAAACGGCGCTGTCCATCATTAACTCGGCCAGACGGGTGGTACCTTGATTCAGCGCGTCGATGGCTTTGCGGATCGCCTGGTAGTCGTCTTCGCCATTTACTGCAGCCAACGCTTTCTCCATCTTGGCAATCTTCTTCTTCTCGTCTGTGGTGAGGTGCCCCCAGGCCGGACTCTTCTTTCCTTTATCGAGCGCGGCCAGGATCGTCGCAGCCTCGTTGCGCGCTTCGATGACCTGGCGCTGGCGGAAATCCTCTTCCGCGCTGTCGAACGAGTCGAGAATCATGCCTTCGACCTGCTCGTCGGTAAGGCCGTAGCTGGGTTGAACCTGAATTTCAGATTCCTTGCCGCTGCGCTGCTCGCGCGCCGAGACATTCAGAATGCCGTTGGCGTCAATAAGGAATTTAACTTCGATGCGCGCCATTCCCGCAGCCATCGGCGGAATCCCCTTTAGATCGAAGCGCGCCAGCGAGCGGCACTCTTTTGCCAGCTCGCGCTCGCCTTGCAGCACATGGATCG
>JAUTWY010000163.1 GCA_030838305.1 Acidobacteriaceae bacterium | reverse complement strand
GCGCTCCGACGATGGTCAGGAACCCCGCGACGGCCCAGGCGCCGATCAGCAGGGCGGGAGAATCCACTTCGCGGGCAATCTCAGCCGAAACAATAAAGATGCCGGAGCCGATCATCGACCCCATGACTAGCATGGTGGCGCTGGTCAAACCCAGGCCTTTGACCAGTTCCTTATCTTGATGGCTATGAATTTCCCAGTCGCTGCCCGCAGCCGCCGTCGGTGTGCTCAGTATGCCTCCTAAGAACGCAGCGCCGGCGTCTCGCCGGCTGTCCCGAGGGCATCCTGCCCTCGCTTGCCCCGAAGGTTAATCCAATCGCCCCATGACTTTACCTCAAGATGCGGAAAAATTCCTCTGTTGATTTTCGCGGCTCCCGTAACAGATCAGATATCACCGCCACGGAATCTGCCCCAGCCTTGATGACCGACGCGGCATTGCCGCGTGTAATCCCCCCGATCGCGACCAATGGCTTTCGCGTCAACTGCCGCGCCCGGCGCACTCCTTCGAGCCCCACGACAGGATCGGGTTTATCTTTGCTGGAGGTCGAAAATACCGGTCCGATGGCGAGATAATCTGCCGAAGTCCGATCGGCTTCCTGGATCTGCTCTGGATTATGCGTGGAGACGCCGAGCCAGCGCCCGGTGCCGATGATGCTTCGAACCGATTCCGGCAGAAGGTCGTCCTGTCCGAGGTGGACACCGTCGAACTCCGCGATCAGGCACAGATCGGCGCGGTCGTTCATGATGAGTTTCAGTCCGTGTGGCGCGGGCGCCCTCGCCCGCAACTGTCTGCGCAGGCTCCGTGCCTGATCGAGCATGACGCGGGCATTCCCAGTCTTGTTACGGTATTGCAGCAGGGTGCATCCGGAAGCAACTAACTGGTGAGCGAACGAGATCAAGTCTTCGGTCGTCGCGAAGCACGCCGCGTCCACGATGGAATAAAGGCGGGGAACCGAGATCACGCCGACGTATCCTTTTTTCCGCCAGCGAGAAAGCGCTCGATGAATCCTGTATCGAACTTTCCCGCGCGGAAATCAGGGTCCGCAAGAATCCTGCGGTGCAGCGGAATCGTGGTGAATACACCTTCGACGATAAACATCTCGAGCGCCCGCGTCATCCGCGAGACCGCCTCGCCCCGGTCCTTGCCCCGCACAATCAGCTTGGCAATCAGCGAATCGTAGTAAGGAGGAATTACTCCCTCCGCGTACGCCGCCGTATCCACCCGCACGCCGGTCCCTCCCGGCGGATGAAACGATGTGATTTTTCCCGCCGATGGCGTGAACTTCTCAGGATGCTCCGCATTGATCCGGCACTCGATGGCATGCCCGCGATGCACGATGGGCCCATGCAGCACCTCTGACATAGGCGCGCCGGCCGCGATCATGATCTGGCTCTTCACCAGATCCACATCCGTCACCATCTCCGTTACGGGATGCTCCACCTGAATGCGCGTATTCATTTCGATGAAGTGTAGGCGCCGATCCTGATCCATCAGAAACTCGATGGTGCCGGCATTGGTGTAACCAATTTCCGTCAGAGACTTGCACAAAACCGTACCGATCTGATCGCGCAATTCCGGTGTAACTTGGGTCGAGGGCGACTCTTCCAGCAACTTCTGGTGTCGCCGCTGGATCGAACATTCCCGTTCGCCCAGGCTCACCACGGTGCCATGCTCGTCGGCCAAAACTTGAAACTCGATGTGGCGCGGATGCTCGACATACTTCTCCATGTAGAGGTCGCCATTTCCGAAGGCACCCGCTGCCTCCGATTGCGCCGCGAGGAATAATGCGGGCAGTTCCTCTTCGGTGCGCACAATGCGCATGCCACGTCCGCCGCCGCCCGCCGATGCTTTGACAATGACCGGAAAGCCCACCTGCCGCGCCCACTCTACAGCTTCGCCCTCGGAAGCAATGATGCCGTCCGAGCCTGGCAGAATCGGCACGCCCGCCCGTTTCATCGCGGCGCGTGCTTTTTCTTTCTCCCCCATCAGGCGCATCACTTCAGGCTGTGGCCCGATGAACTTGATGCCGCTGGTTTCGCAAACCTCGGCAAAGTTGGCATTCTCCGCCAGCAATCCGTAGCCCGGATGAATGGCGTCCACGTTGGCAATTTCCGCCGCGCTGATTACGGCCGGAATATTCAAATAGCTGAGCGCCAGTTGTGGCGGACCAATGCAGATGGCTTCGTCGGCGAAGCGCACTGGCAAAGAATGGCGGTCGGCTTCGCTGTAGATGGCAACTGTGCGGATGCCCAGTTCTTTGCACGCACAAATAACGCGCAGTGCAATCTCTCCGCGATTCGCAATCAGTATTTTGTTAAACATTTCAAGTCAGTGCGAGGACACCCGATCCGGGCTATCGAGCCGGGGCCACCGTCCCGACTCAATCACTGCGCCTCCTCAAACACGAAAAGGCGCACGAGAGGCGCGCCTGTGTCCTTCACAATAAGTGGTTTTCACCACGCTTCACTTCTTCGCCCGAATGACGAATAACTCCTGCCCATATTCAATCGGCTGGCCATTACTGCCCATCTTCTTTACGATCTCGCCCGCCACATCCGATTCAATCTCGTTCAGCAGCTTCATTGCCTCGACAATGCACAGTACCTGACCGACTTCCACTTGATCCCCGACCTTGACGAAAGGCGGCGCGCCCGGCGAAGGCGCCTCGTAAAAAGTACCGACGATGGGGGACTTCACGATATGCAGGTTTTCTTCCGGCACTGGCTCAACCGGAACCGGCGGAGCCGCAGCAGAGGATACAACCGAAGGCGGTCCGGACTGCGGGACAGTCACTGCCACGTAAGGCATCTCGGAACGCGCTTGCGCGACGATGTGTTCCCCACCCCGCTTGATCTTCACCTTGACATCGCCGCGCTCCAGTTCGAACTCGGCAATATCTTTTTCGATTAAGAACTCGATGAGTTCCTTCAGCTCTTTATGATTCATTCGCGTATGGTGGGACCGCTTATCACATCGCCGCGCCGCTACTTACACGGGGTGCGGCCGAGCATCAATGCTCCCTGGTATAAAACCAATGGTGTAAAGCTAGGAAGACTACACTGCTAGAAAGTCCTTGCTGGTTGGAGTCAACACTTCACAGCCGCTTTCGTTGACAGCCACCATATCCTCGATCCTCACACCCCATTTTCCGGGGAAGTATACTCCCGGCTCAATGGTAATGACCATGCCAGCCTTCAGCACTTCCTCTTGCCCGGCCGCAACCCTGGGGGCTTCATGGATTTCGAGACCTACCCCGTGCCCGGTCGAATGCGTAAAATAACGGCCCAATCGGGCCTTACGCAATACCTTGCGGGCGGCGGCGTCGACTTCTCCAACGCTAATGCCGGGCCGGACCGCCTCAATCGCTGCCGCCTGGGCCGCCCTAACCGCTTCGTATGCATGGCGTGCGTCTTCCGGAGCGATGCCCACCCATAGAGTGCGGGTCTGGTCCGAGCAATAACCAGCGAGTATAACACCGAAATCGCAGACCACGAATCCGCCGGGCGAGATGACTTGCTCCGTCGCTCTGCCATGAGGCAATGCGGATCTGGCCCCGGAAGCAATGATCGTAGGGAATGACATCTCCTCCGCTCCCGCCTTGCGGGCGGCGTACTCCATTTCCGCCGCAACTTCGGATTCCTTTACGCCCGGCCTCACCACTTGAAGCGCCCGGTCAAACAGCGTGGCTCCCAACCGCACCGCCTCGCGGATCAACTCCAGCTCATCATCATCCTTCACCATGCGCGCACGTTCCACCATGGTGAACGCATTCCGCAGTCCCATACCGGAGGGAAGCAGATCCGTGAGTCGCTTCTTTTCTGCGACGGACAGATGCTCAGCTTCGATCCCGATCGTCCACCTCCTCTTGCGACGCGCTCGAAACCATTCCCCCAGCGCGGCCAACACGGCCTTGCGCGCGATGATCACTTTCGCGCCCTTCACCTCTGCCCGGCCCTGCGTGTCGTAGCGCACGTCCGAAAAAAAAACGCTGCCGCTTGCCTCAAGCAGCAGGAACCCCGCACTTCCCGTGAAGCCGCAAAGATAGCGAATATTGGGAAGGTGGCTGATCAGCAGAGCGTCGCACCGGGTTGGGGCCAGGTGATCGCGAAGTTGTTGCTGGCGCGCAAGGTAGTTCATTGCTGCCCAGTTTAGCAAACAGGCGTTCTTAGTTCTCAGTTCTCAGGGATGCACGAGGCTAGATTGTGATTCAACCACCGTATCAAGACGACACTCGTGGAAAATTACTCATCGCGTTCGTTTTTTCTGAGAACTGAGAACCGACCTGCCCAAAAACAAAGCCGCCGGCCCTGACAGGTTCTTCAGGCCGGCGGCTTTAAATCTTCAACTTGCGCTGCTATGTCTGAATGATTCGCGGCGTGATGAAGAAGATCAGCTCCTGGTTGGACGTATTCACCTGCACATGTTTGAACAGGTTGCCCAGGATCGGAAGGTTGCCCAGCAACGGCACCTGCGTGATATTGATCGAGTTCTGCGTTTGGATAACGCCACCGATCACTACCGTGCCGCCGTCGGTCACCAGCACCTGCGTTGTCGCCTGCTGTGTGATCAATTCTGGGTTGCCCTGCACTTGTTGCCCAAAGTTCGGCGTCGTGTTCTCGACGTCGACATTCAGGAAGATGGTGTTCTCCGAAGTGATTTGTGGAGTCACGGTCAACCGCAGGAAGGCATCGACGTAGGTAACCGTCGGAGGACCGCCAAGCTGCGCCTGGGTCACGATCGGTACCCGCACGCCCTGTCGTACCAGGGCCTGGATGTTGTTCTGAGTCACGACTCGCGGCCGTGACAGTACCTTTAGCAACCCGCGCGACTCGGCCATTGTAAGAACCGCATCGATGCGCACCGTATTGCTGGCATTCAAGAAGGTCAAACCGCTGGTGGGT
>JAUTWY010000157.1 GCA_030838305.1 Acidobacteriaceae bacterium | reverse complement strand
GTTCGAACCAAAAATTTACGGATATTCCAAGGGATATGGGAAGAGAAGATACGGTGAAGATATTGTACGTTTTGGGTTGCCGTAACACCGGGACCCTGGGGAACCAAGCGTTGAGCTTCATTCGACCAGGGAGTGTGTCGACGTGCTCAGATTGGCGTCCCGGCCAACCGAGATATCGCAGGCGATTAGTTGCGCTCTTGGTCATCAAGTCGGGTTTGCTGCAGGCGGTCGTCTTTGGCGGCCAGGATTCTATTGAGCTCTTCGACGAGAACGAGAAACTTGTGCCGATCTTTTTCCACGGCGATGAGCGAGCACAGTTCGTGAATGCGGGCGCTGTCAGCTTTATTCATAGGCGAAACTGGCAGTCATTAAAGCATTTGACTGAGGAGTCAGTATGTTCGACATCGAACAACTTGCGAAAGGTACTGAAAACGGATTTAAGTGCGGGAAAAACGGCGTTCGGCGGGGAGAGAGCTTTCGGTCGCGCGTTTTCTGAGGCGGTCAACTTGAACATGCAATGCGTTAGTGAGTTGTTCAAGAACGGGGCTTAACTCCGAGGGCTCGGTCGTAACCACAGCCTTAGCGCATAACTCGCGTATGCGGTCTTCCAGACGTCTGGACCTGAAATGCCAAGAGATAAAGCTGGCAAGCGCGGTCCCGGGGGATGTCTTCGCTTCGTCCATCGTTCGCCAAAAGATTAGACAATATAGCGTCTCTAATCGCAGGGGGGGGAGCAATCAGGGTGAATCCGTAGGGGGATACAGGGATTCTGCTGCGGCGGCTCCATCCTCTCGTAAGGAGCTGCAGGATGTTTTCGGTGTAGCGAAGAGATGGCGGAAATGACATCCATCGACGGCTATGCTGCGTAATCCGTCGCCGATGTGAGTGTGTTCGTCTAAACACACTGACTTCGGACGGCCACGGTTGCAGTTCTGCAGTTTCCTGTAAGTCCTTAGTGTTCAATCCTATTCAGACTGGTCTTCGTCCTGCGATAGAACGCTGTGTACGAACTGAGAGCACGTTGCAATGGCTCAAGTTCAGAAGCGTTACCGCGGAGTTTGCCCCAGAACTGCCGCGGAGATCACAGAAAAGCGGGCCAGACTTTGGCCTTGGCTTAGAGGAGCATTATGCAAATAGCGATCACATTCATTGCGGTGGTGGCCGGACTTGTTTTTTCCGTGGCGGTGGCGTTGCTGGCGGAAGAATTTATTTTCGGGCAGGTGATTCGGGTGTTCTTTGTGCGGCACACGGTAGCGGTAAAGGCGGAGCAGAAGCGCTAAGGCGTAAGGGAGAAGGACGATGCTGGCATTGAAGTATTTGCTGATGACGAGCGGCGTGGGAATGATGATCGCTGCCATTTGCATTCTCACCTATGATCTATATCGCGAAGTTTTGTACCGGCGGGGGTTGGGGATGCGGGGAGAAACAACTGCGTCTCCGGTGGTGGTGCGGTGGCGAACGTCGCTGGCACTCGCGATGTTGGCGTGGGGGCCGCTGCTGGTCGCCTTCAGCATTGTAGTGGTGCCGAGCGGAATGGCGGGCGTGCGGGTGAGCCAGATCCGCGGGAGTGAGGCGGGGACGCTTTATCCAGGAGTACATCTGGTGATGCCGCTGATCGAGGATGTGGCGCTGTTCGATACGCGAGACCAGATCTTCACGACTGGCATGCCGGAAGATGGGAAGACCGCGAAGGAGCAGGTTTCCAGCAACGCGCAGCCTCTCCATGTCCAGGCGAAGGAAGGGCTGACGTTGGGGTTGGCGATCACGGTGCGATACCGGCTGGACGCGAAGCGACTGGATTACATTGAAGGCAATTTGCCGCGGCCGGTGGAAAGGGAGATTGTTCCGCCCACGGTGGCCAGCGTGTGGCGCGAGATCATTCCGAACTACACGGTGCGAGATGTTTTTTCGGAGAAGCGAGAGGAAGTGCGGCAAATAGCCGCGGGCCTGATTACGCAGAGGCTCGCGGCGGATGGGATTGTGGTGAAAGAGGTGATGCTGCGGGATATCCAGTTGCCGCCAGAGTATGCGGAGGGACTGCAAGCGTACCTGCTAAAAGAGCAGGAGAATGACCGCATGACCGTAGAAACAGAGTTGAAGCGTAAGGAAGTGCGGATTGCCGGGCTGGAGGCCGAAGCCATGAAAGCGCGGCAGGTAAAGCAAGCGGAAGGCGAAGCGCGAGTCCGCGTCCTGCGGGCGAAGAGCGAATCGGACGCAATGAAGTACACTCTGCCACTCAAGCAAAAACAGATTGAGCAGAGCCGGCTTGAGGCCCAGGCGCGGAAGGAAGCGACGATTCAAAATGCGGAAGGAGAGGCGCAGGCTAAGGTTATCGACGGCAAAGCGGAAGGCGAGCGGCGAAAGTTGCTGGCGGTGGCGGAGGCGGATCGAATCCGGGTAACGGCGGAGGCGGATGCGGAACGGTTGCAAAGCGAGGCGGCGGTTTTGAAGGGCAATCCACTGCTCATTAATAAGATCGTGGCGGAGCGGCTGTCGGACAAGTTACAGATCATGATGGTGCCTGCCGACGGGAAGTTCTTTTTCGCCAATGACGCGCTACGCGGCGTTAGCATGGAAAACCAGAACGCGCAGGCGGAACAGCAGCCAAGATAACACATCACCCACGCGCAAGTGGGGACGTGAGAAACGTGGGACGTGAGATATGATGCGAAGGATTCAGTTACGCGAGATTCAGTTAGCCGAGATTCAGTTAGCCGAACCAGGCCTGAGGTTTTTGTGGGAACACAGGAGCAATGATGTTTCGCCGGAAGCTGCTGTCCGTGTTCGCGCTAACGGTTTTCCTGTCGGTGGCGGCCGTGGCCTGGCTAGTATCGGCGGTCACACGGCGGGCCTTCGATCGGAGCGAGAATGAAAGGACGGCTGCGCTGGTGACGCAGTTCCGTCGCGAGTTCAACCGGCAGGGTGATGTGGTGGCGCGACAAGTCGAGGCGATCGCTGCGGCAGAAGGCGTCAAGCGTATGGCGACGGCGTTGAACCGCACGCCATCGGATTCCGGTCCCTATTTTGAGTTGGCGAAGGCGACCGCTGACAACACTCAACTCGACTTTCTGGAATTCGTGGAGAGCAACGGAACGATTATCTCTTCAGCCCAGTGGCCCGCTAAATTTGGATATCCGGAAAGCTCCGTGGGCAGCTTTGCCGACGCAGCGGATCACGGAGCATTTCTGAAGCAGGAAGAACTGCAGGATGGAACCGCTCTGGGCTTGTTCGCGGTGGGTGCGACGCGGGTTGGGGAGCGGCCAGTGTATGCAATTGGAGGCCGCCGTCTGGACCGAACTTTTCTTTCTGCGCTGGATCTGCCGGAGGGAACGCGGGCTTTGCTCTATCAGAATCGCGGGGATCGTTTCTCGACAGAGTTCCTGTTAGATCCTTCTGGGCCATCTCAAGAGAAGGTGCGTCCGGCCGAAAAGTTGGAACCGCTGGTGAATGCAGTACGGCGCTCCGACCAGGAAACGACGGCATTGGTGCGGTGGTCGGGAAATGAGAGCGAGGATGAAGTATTTCACGCGATTCCGCTGCTGGGCGCCGGAACCGGGAAGGATCGTCCGCTACTCGCAATTTTGCTGATCGGAAACTCACGGCGAACGTATGTGGACCTGATGCGGCGCATAGGCTCGGCAGCTTTGATTGTTGGAAGCGGTGGGATTCTGGTGGCGATTCTGGTGAGCAGTTGGGCGGCGGCGCGGGTAACGCGTCCGGTGGAACAACTGGCAAACGCGGCGCGGGAAGTCGCTGCGGGAAATTGGAATGTGCGGGTGGACGTGTTGGGCGCCGATGAACTGGGGCAATTGGCGGATTCCTTCAATCGAATGACCACGGAGTTGCTTGGGCAGAAGGAACGCCTGGTGCAGGCGGAGCGGGTGGCGGCGTGGCGGGAATTAGCGCGGCGGCTCGCGCATGAATTAAAGAACCCGCTGTTCCCGCTTCAGCTTACGGTGGAGAATCTGGTCCGGGCGCGGCAGCAGAACCCGGAGCAGTTCGATGAAGTCTTCCGGGAAAGCTCAAGAACCCTTCTGGCGGAGATTTCGACGCTGAAAGGGATCATTGAAAGATTCAGTGAATTCTCGAAAATGCCGCAGCCGCAGTTTCAGCGCGTGCAAGTGAACGAACTGATTTTAGGAGTGATGCAACTCTTTCAAGCGCAACTCGAAGCTCCGGGGCGGGTGAAGATCAAATGTGAGCTACAACTGGACCCGCACCTGGAACCGGTAGGGGCAGACGCGGACCTGTTACACCGTGCGATCTTGAATCTCGTGCTGAATGCTCAGGATGCAATGCCTCGCGGCGGCACGCTGACCCTGCGCACGCGAAATGAAGACGGCAACGTGATCATCGAAGTGACCGATACAGGGTCGGGATTGACGCGGGAGGAATGTGCGCGAATCTTTACTCCTTATTATACGAGCAAGAAACAGGGCACCGGCCTTGGACTGGCGATCGTTCAATCGGTGATAAGCGATCATGGGGGAAGAATTCGCGTGCACAGCGAGCCGGAGCGAGGCACAACATTCGTGATTGAATTGCCGTGGAATACGGATCGAGCGCGCAAGTCCGGGTAAAGAGTCGGGGATCGGGAGAGTGTTGGCAACGAAAGCACATCTACTGATTGTGGACGACGACGCAAGCACTCTGGCGTCACTGTCGCGTGCCTTTCGCCTGGCCGGACACGATGCAATGGTCTGCGACAATGCGGCAAAAGCCCTGGAACTTGCGAAGGCGCAGAAGTTCGATGTGATCCTGTCGGATGTAAAGATGCCCGGCAAGGACGGACTGGCGCTGCTGGAAGAATTGAAAGCACAAGGAGTGACGGCCGCGGTGGTGATGATGTCAGGGCAGGCAGACATCGAAATGGCGGTGCGGGCGACGCGGTTGGGAGCTCTGGATTTTCTGGAGAAACCGATCTCCACGGATAAACTTTTGCTGACAGTAGAAAATGCCCTGAAGCTGCAGCGCCTGGAAAGTGAGAACCGGCAGCTCAAGCAGCGGTTGGGCAAGCACGAGATTGTCTGGCACGGTGCGGCGATGCAACGCGTGATGGCGCAAGTAGAGCGCGTGGCGGCGAGTGAAACGCGGGTTTGCATTCTGGGAGAAACGGGCACGGGAAAAGAACTAGTGGCACGGACGATTCATGAACGCAGCGGCCGTGCGGGCGGAGCGTTCGTGACATTAAATTGCGCGGCGGTTCCGGCGGAGTTGATTGAGTCGGAACTTTTCGGACACGAGAAGGGATCGTTCACGGGCGCAGGAGGTAGACACATTGGGAAATTTGAGCAGGCCGATCACGGCACGATCTTTCTGGATGAGATTGGCGATATGCCACTGGCTATGCAGGCCAAGCTGCTGCGCGTGCTGGAAGAAGGAGAAGTGGAGCGCATCGGTGGAGATAAGCCCGTGAGCGTGGATGTGCGGATTTTGGTTGCGACACATCGCGATCTTGAAGCTCGCGCACGCGAGGAGAAATTCCGGCAGGATTTGTTTCACCGAATTTATGTCTTTCCGCTCGTACTGCCTCCGTTGCGGGAACGGCGGGAGGATATTCCGATACTGGTCGGGCATTTTGCGGCACAGGTGAGCGCTCAGAATGGCTGGAAGGAAATTCCTTTCACACTGCAGGCAATGCAAGCGCTGCAATCGCACATGTGGCCGGGGAATGTGCGCGAATTGCGTAATGTGGTGGAGCGGTTGATGCTGCTGGCTGTGAACGGCGAAGTGGATCTGGCGACGGTGGAGGCCGCTTTGCCACGGAGTGCAATGGGTCCGGTTGCGTCTTCATCGACATTTTCCTCGGGTCCGCTTTCTGATCGTGTGGATGCGTTCGAGCGCGAGATGATTCTGGCGGAACTGAAGCGCAGCCACTCGAACGTGAGCCTGGCGGCGAAGTCGCTGGGGCTGGAGCGAAGCCATCTTTATAAGAAGGCTGAACACTTGGGAATCGACTTGCGCGCGATGCGGCGGGAGCAAGACTCGACTTCAGAGTAGTGCTCACTTTTCCATCAAATGATCGATGGAAGCGAGAGATCGGCGGTGGGCGGGAAGACGCAGCAAGGTGCGGCTCTGCGAGTTATGGTTTGTATACCTTGCCGTCTTTCATCACGAACTGAACGTTTTCCAGCAAGCGAATATCGGCGAGAGGATCGCCGGTAACCGCAATGATGTCGGCATACTTGCCGGGCTTGATTGAGCCAAGTTCAGTCGAATGGCCGAGCAGGTCGGCGGCATTAGTGGTGGCCGCCTGGATGGCCTGCATCGCCGTCATGCCATATTGCACCATGACGGCGAACTGCCTCCCGCCAATTCCGTAAGGACAGACAGCAGAATCGGTGCCGAACGACATTTTCACTCCGGCGGCAACCGCTTTGCGAAAGTTGTTGCGGTGGAGTTGGCCGAGTTGCGCATCGTGTTCCAGGAAGTCCTTGGGCATGTTTCCGAGCCTGCCTTGTTCCTGAATGCAGTCTTCGTCATAGATATCCATATCGAGGTAGGTCCCGTGCTTCTTGGCGAGAGCAATGCCTTCGTCATCGATCATGGTGCCATGTTCGATGGAGGCTACACCGGCGCGGATCGCGTTCTTGATGCCTTCGGGGGAGTGCGCGTGCGCTTCCACGCGAAGACCGAAATGGCTGGCTTCGTCGACCGCAGCCTGTATTTCTTCGGGCGTAAATTCCTGCGACTTTGGATTGCTGCCATGAGTGAGCACGGCTCCGCTGGAGAGGATTTTGATGTGATCCACTCCGTCATGCACCAGCTTGCGGATCACTTGCCGCACTTCCCACGGGCTGTCGGCTTCTCCGTAATGCATGTCCCAAGGAAGCGTAATGTCGGGAGCGAGCCCGGTGGCGGCACCGGCGCCTCCGGTGATCGTAACGTAAGCTCCCGCAACAAACATTCGCGGACCAATGATGTCGCCGCGATTGATGGCATCGCGCAGGGCGATATCGCCGAGAGCGCGATACACTCCGACATCGCGCACCGTGGTGAAACCAGATTCGAGAGTGACCCGGGCATTGGGCACGGATTCCAGAGCAACCTGTGCGGCAGTCTTCTTGAACTGATTCATGGGCTCGGTGGTGTGAGCTCCATCGGCGAGGTGGGTATGACAATCGATAAGGCCGGGGAGGACGGTCATCGTGGTGAGGTCGATAATTCTGGCGGCGGGTGGAATGGTGACATTGTTGCCGACGGCGTCGATCTTTCCGTCTCGGATGAGGATAGTTTGGCCCGTGTGGACGGCTCCGGAATCAGGGTCGATCAGCTTGCCGGCGCGGATGGCAGTGATTTGGGCGGCCGCGGGGAGGAGCATCAAGCAGCAGGCCGCAAGGATTATCAGGAAGAAGCGTAAGGCGAAGCGCAGCGAATGTTCGATCATCTCTTTTTTTCCTCCATCCGTTTGAGTCCCAAAAGGCAGATCGGCGCCTGAAGGCGCTCTTATCAGAACGATCATTCTCGGCACGCCTGAAGGCCTGCGCTGATACGGACCTTGGTTGATACGAAACCTTGGTTCCCCACGGTTGCGGCCCTCAATCGGCGGCGGCGGAAGAAGCGGCCGCGCCACGCTTGAGATCGGCGGCGAGCAGACGGTGGAATAGTTGCTCGCCGGCTTCGCGGCGAACGGAAAGGCGTCCGGCGCCGTAGGCCCGCGACTTCAGGCCACGCTGCACATCTTCGCAAATACCTAGATCTTCTTCCTGCACGCGATTGCCGACGTTCACTGATTGTTCGTTGTATTCGCGATGGGCCTCGCCGATTCCGGCGAAATAAAAATCGAAGATCACGGTGCAGTGATCAACGTCGACGGGGATCACGAGATTCGTGTCCATGTATCCCTCATAGCAGTTGATCATCAGGTTGGGATGCTGCCAGAAATACCAGGCCCGGTCGCCCTTGCGCGCGGCTCCCATCGCTGCGTCTTCATCGGATGCAACCATGGGGCTCGATTGCAGGCAGTAGCGGTCTTCGTTTTCGATGGTGTACTGCTTGTAGTCGAGAACCGAATTCAAGCCTTTGTGAAGGTGCGGAACGTGGTAGCCTCCGTCGAGATAATTGTCGACGAAAACCTTCCAGTTGCAATTGATGTTGTAGGTGCGGCGATCGAAGTAATGCAACTTGCTGATGCCGAGCGGGGCGACGCGCTTGACGAGGCCCCCGAGAAACTCGACCAGCGGTGCGGCGTGATTGTCGAGATTGACGAAGACGAAGCACTCCCAGGTTTCGACACGGATGGGAACCAACCCATTTTGCGCGCGATCAAACTTTTCTACGCCTTCGAACTCGGGCATGCCTTTGAGCGAGCCGTCGAGGCCGTAGTTCCAGCCGTGATATGGACAATGCAACAGCGCTGCTTGACCACAAGGTTGAGTCACCACGGCAGCGGCGTGATGGCGGCAAACATTGTAGAAGGCGCGCAGAGCGCCATCATTGCCGCGAACCACGACGACAGGCTCTCCGGCAACGAAGGTGGAAATAAACTGACCGGGCGCTTGCAGTTGATCGGTGCGCGCGACGAGTTGCCAGGTTTTGCTGAAGACGGTGAGGCGCTCGAGTTCCGCGATCCGCTGATCGACGTACCAGGGTGCTGGAATGGTTGAGGCGAGAGCGAGAGGAGCGTGGTCGTCGTAAATGGAAAGAATCTGGTCGATGGAAGATGGCATGGTTTAGGTTTTTCCCAGTGTCGAATTTTAATAGTAGCTTATGTTTGGCGGCGCGATTTGGCCATTGTGTTTTTCGGCTTTGCGACAACAGTAGCGCCGGCCACTCTTCGTAAATCAGACCGTGGGGGCGGATCCGCAGTCTGGGCTCCGACAGCCCGCCGCAGCAACTCCAGGAATTGCAGGATGCGAGCCTCCCTTTTCTCCGGCATCTCACCCGGCCTGCGAAAAAGGCCGGGGTCCAGTTCGGAGACGAGCAAAGCATCCTGAAACCGCTCAATGGTCCAATCGAGAACGGAGACGATCATTTCCACATCCATATCCTTCCGCAACTCGCCGCGCGACAAGCCAAAGCGAACAAAAGCCACGGTGCCGTAGGGATCCTCCGCGATAAGAAAGCGATTGATTTCGCGCTTCAAGACCAGGTCAGTGCCGTAGTTGCCGAGTAGCGAGATGCGATAGGGGATCCAGTCTTCCCTAAGCAAGTGTTCGGTGCGAACGAGCCAGTAGTACAGAACAGCAAAAAATCCAGCTGCGCGCATATCCGCGGGGGCATCCAGATATTTTGGAAAAGAGCATACCGCGCGTTTGTAGACTTCGAAGAACAGGGCATCCTTGGAGCCGAAGTGCTGGAAGATCGAGCCTTTGGCGATGCCAAGTGCCGCGGCCATGTCCCCGATCCGCGCGGCATGGTAACCATTCTCCGCGAATTGCCGCATCGCGGCATCAACGATGCGGGAGCGCTTGGCCTGGGAACGTGGATGGGATGCGCGACGGAGTGAAGAGAGTGAAACTTCGGCGGAGCTGCTAGCGGTTCCGGTCATGAGTGACCCCAAGTCACGGAAGCATAGCGGAGGAGGTTTTAGTTTTCAATATTATTCTGGCGCCAGACGCCATCGCGCCATCACCTTCAGGGCTGCGACTATGACTACGAGTCAGGCAATATGAAAATCAGTTTCCGGCTGGAAGAACGAGCAGGCTCCGCGAAGGGGAGCCTGTTCGATTCCACCGCTGTAATTCGCCGGCCAATCTTAGCTGACGCTGCGCAAACCCGTTTCTTCCGCCCTTACGAGCGGCGCATCAACCAAGTGTTCACTGAGGAACCAGACCTGTAGTTCATTGGCGCGCAGTACGTCGCTAACGGCCAGATCGTTGGTACCAGCGTCGCCCAGTTTGTCAGCCCGCTCCGCCAATTTGCGACAAGAGCCAATGATGATCTGATGTGCGTCCAGCAGGCGGGAAATTTGGACTGGAACCTCTTCCCTGCCCTTCGGAGGACGCTCGATGCGCGTGGTTTCCGCGACATCGGCGGCCATGGCAATCGAGATTCCACCGAGAAGTTGAATGCGTTCGGCGATCGTGTCGACGATCTCTGACTGTTCTTCGTAATGCTTATCGAACAAAAGATGGAGCTGATAGAACGTTGGTCCGGCCACCTGCCAATGCGATTTCTTGTAGAGATCCCGCAGAGTGATGGTGTCGGCAAGCAGCAGGTTGAGTTGTTCCGTCATTTCCAGGCGAACCGGCTCCTCCAGATCCAGAGGCAACAGGTGCGAGACGGTTCCATATTTTTGAATTTCGGCAGCACGCTGGTGAAGATGAGGTTGCGCGCTTACGCTTCCTCGTACGCTGGCGGGCGCTTTCGCGTTGAGATCCTTCTTGGCCATAGATGTGTGTTCTCCTTTGCCGCGCAGTAACTCGTGATTTTTGACCCCATGAACTTCAATGTGTGTTCGATGCCCAGAAACGGTCATTGGATGCGGTGTCTCTACGGGACACATTTATAGCAGGCCGATGCATTGCAAGCCAGAGCTTCCAGGGGTGGAAACCGGGGGCCGAATTTCCGCAAGAGTCTGAGCGATGGCGCGAAGCCTGAGGACGGCGCTGGTTTGAC
>JAUTWY010000129.1 GCA_030838305.1 Acidobacteriaceae bacterium | reverse complement strand
GGCCTTTTTCGGCTGCGTCTCGATTCTCCGTGTTTCATAAGGATTCACGCGAGAGGTAAAGCCTGTGCATCGGGTATCGCGCCATCTGTATCCAAGTTCGGTCAGGATGTAAATGCGCTAGCGGTCTTTTGGCGGTCTAAATGGGATTTTGCTTCAGAAAGCATAGATTCTAAACGACTAAAGCGGAGGCTGCGCGCGGTAACCGGTCTCCTCCTGTTGGGCAGCCGCGCCACCCGGCAGTACACTCGATTACACTAAATGACCATGGCAGAGAGTCTCGAAGGTCGCATCCGGCTAGGAGGGTTTGAGATCAATCTTAGGTCCGGCGAACTGTGGCCGGTCGGGGCGGTAAACGGTGACGGCAAACTGCTGCTCAGAGAACAGCCATTCCAAGTTTTGCGAATGCTGATTGACCGCGGAAGCAAGATGGTGACCCGCGAAGAAATCAGGAAGCAGCTCTGGCCCAACGACACCGTTGTGGATTTCGACCACGGCATCAATATGGCCATTGGGGTTCTCCGGCGAGCGCTGGGTGATTCGGCTGATAACCCTCAGTACATCGAGACGTTGGCGCGGCGAGGCTATCGCTTGCTGGTAACTCCTGAGCGGCTGGAAACAACCACAGAAACCGTCCGGGGTGGTTCCGCCAGCCCGCAGGGATTGCCCGTACTGGGCGGCCTTGTCGGCAAGAAAGTCTCCCACTATCGCGTGCTCGAGGTGATCGGCGGCGGTGGTATGGGGATGGTGTACAAGGCCGAAGATCTGAAGTTAGGCCGCCAGGTGGCGGTTAAATTTCTGCCGGAAGAGGTGGCCAGCGATCCGGTTGCGCTCCAGCGTTTTGAACGTGAAGCGCAAACGGCATCTGCGTTGAACCATCCCAACATCTGCACGATCCACCAAATTGCAGAGTACGAAGGCCAGCCGTTCATCGTCATGGAGTTGCTCGAAGGATCGACGCTCCTCCATCAGCTGTCCCTTTCCGAGTCGAAGGCCATCCCTCTGGTTCCGCTCTTAGAGATTGCGCTTCAAATCTGCGACGGGCTGCAGGCTGCTCATGACAAAGGCATCATTCATCGCGACATCAAGCCGGCAAATATTTTCCTGACGAAGCAAGGTCCAGTGAAGATACTGGACTTTGGATTGGCGAAGTTGGCCTCTACAGAAGAAGTTGAGGAAATGGGCCCACCAGAGAGAGCGGACACTAGCACTTCCGCGGGCTCAAAGGAGCCTTCAAGAGAGACAGGCACGGAAACACCCAAGGGACTCCATACCAACCTTACGCACACAGGGATCGCGATAGGGACGACCGGCTATATGTCTCCCGAACAGGTTCGCAAAGAAAAATTAGACGCCCGCACCGATCTGTTTTCCTTTGGACTGGTCTTGTACGAGATGGCGGCTGGGCAGCGTGCCTTCACGGGCGAGACGGCGGCAATCGTCCACGACGCGATTCTCAATCAGACGCCAGCCCCAGCGCATGATCTGAACTCTGCAGTCCCGCGCGGACTGGACACCATCATCGCCAAAGCGCTGGAGAAGGACCACTTACGGCGATACCAGTCTGCCGCCGAGATGCGTGAAGATATCGAGCGAATCCGCAGGGAAGCGCGGCCTGCACACAACACACGAAAGTGGCTCGCGGCCATCGCGTTGATTGTGGTTGTAGCTTTAGGAACCTGGGCTTGCTGGCGCTTTCTCAACCGGGTGACGCTTTCCGCGAGTGACACGATTGTTCTGGCCGTCAGCAATCAGACCGGCGATCCAGTGTTCGATGATGCCCTGTACACAGCTTTGCGTGTCGCCCTGGAACAGACGCCCTATCTCAATACCCTGATCGATAACAAAGTCCGCACGACTCTACGGACGCTCAACCGTTCTGAGGATGCGAAGTTAACGCCCGAGATCGCGCGTGAAGTTTGCCTTCAGACGAACAGCAAAATGGTGGTAGCCAGTTCGATCGCGGATGCGGGGAACGGCCTTCGCATCGAGCTGAAGGGGATTGACTGTCGGTCGGGAGTGACTGTCGCGCAAGTCCGGCAAGACGCTGCCAGCCGAAACGAAGTCGTACACCTGCTGGGCGTCTCCGCAGCGCAATTGCGCAACAAGCTCGGCGAACCATTGACGTCCGTTGCCAAGTTCAACAAGCCGCTGGAGCAGGCGACGAGTCCTTCGCTGGAAGCCCTGCAGTTGCTGACAGAGGGCTACAGGCACCATCTCGCTGGAGACCCCCAGGCCGCTCTTCCGTATTACCAGCGTGCCATCGATGTGGATCCAGATTTCGCGCTGGCCCATGCCGCTCTCGGCTCTGCCTATCAAAACCTGGGTGAGCTCGCTTTAGCTGCAGCGGCTGTGAAGAAAACCTATGAGCTCCGCACCAGGATGACCGAACCGGGCCGATTTCATGCGGAGGACTCCTATTACGCTGACGTCACTGGAGAACAGGAGAAGGCCCTTCCCATCCTATTGCAGTGGGTGGGAACCTTCCCCCAAGATTTCATTGCTCACAACAACTTGTCCTGGTGCTTGCAACTTTTGGGACAACCAGACAGGTCTCTCGCCGAAGCGCGCGAAGCGGCTCGCCTGTTGCCCAGTCCTTGGAGCTATGGCGCCCTGATA
>JAUTWY010000059.1 GCA_030838305.1 Acidobacteriaceae bacterium | reverse complement strand
CCGGTAGCAATCGAGGCGGCAGCGGAGGCAACAAAGCTGTCGGAGCTCTCGGTGTAAAGGGTCGTTTGGCGACTCCGCGAGCGTGCAGGCCGTAACGTGAGTGAACGCTGAGCAGGCCCCGAAAAAGTAGTTGCAGGAGCCGACCTTACTGTTTCACGGGGAAGGCCGCTGGCAATGGAGACAGACGAGCGAACAAGCTCCATTGAACCTGCCGGGTAATGGCGATGGCATGTACGCATAGGAGACCTGCCAGATATTGTCCTCCAAATTCGCTCGGCAGTGGAGGGAATGGGTCTGATGCCGTAATGCCCGCCATCCTGCGCGATCCAAGGGAATATCCCCGGAACCAGCCACCAGTTTCATGCCCCCGACTTTTCCACGTTTCGTAATCGCGAACTCGATGCTCAGCTTGCCAGTTTGGACTGCTCGGATTCTGGAATCGCGTTGTACCAATTCTGGCGCACGTGTGGCAAGACTACCTGTTGGATGTAGGGTTCGAAATCTACGCCGTGAGTGTCGCTCAGAATATCAAGGTTGCCTATTTGGCGGCCGTGCGCCCCTTTGCCTAATCCAAAGTCGCCGCAACCAATACACTCGAGACCCGCATAGTTGGCGAACTCGTTGCGGATGTTCCCGTGTTCACTTTCAGTACTTATCGTTGCGCTGTTCATACAAAGATCAGCGCGGAAAACGTCGTCGCCGCCGTCGCCGCATCCGCCGGCGCTAGAGCGGTATAGCCGTCCCCCAGCGACCGAGAAGAAACGTCACGCCGGTGATGCTCGCCTGCAACTGAGCCCGAATCAGATCTTGGCTCCTTGGTGCTGAAGTCACCTCGGCTTTACACTAAATATGTGAAGATTGCGCTCGGCCAAATCAACCCTACGGTCGGAGATTTCTCTGGCAACGCTGCGAAGATGATCGAGTTTTCCCGCCGCGCGCAATCCAGCGGCGCCGGACTTATCCTGTTTCCCGAGTTATCCGTCTGCGGTTATCCCCCCCGCGATCTGGTCGAGCGTCCATCGTTTGTCGCACGCAATCGCGAAAGCGCCGAGCAGATTGCCGCCGCCACGCGCGGCATCGCTGTCATCTGTGGCTTGGTCACGCCCGCGGAATCCGAAACTGGCAAGTCAGTCATGAACTCCGCCGCTCTTTTACAAGATGGCAAAATTGCTTTCCTGCAGTCGAAGATGTTGTTACCCACCTATGATGTCTTCGACGAAATGCGGAACTTCGCACCCGCCAAGAGTCAAACTGTATTCCCGTTCTGCGGCAATCAGGTGGCGCTCACGATCTGCGAAGACGCCTGGAACGACAAGCTCTTCTGGCCTAAGCGGCTGTATACCGTCGATCCGGTCGATAGCCTGATCCGGGCCGGCGGCAACTTCGTGCTCAACATTTCCGCTTCGCCTTTCTGGATCGGCAAGCGCGAACTGCGCCGCGACATGCTGGCGTCGATTGCCCGCCAGCACAAAGTTCCGGTCGCTATGGTCAACCAGGTTGGAGGCAATGACAGCCTTCTGTTCGACGGCTCCAGCATCGTGCTCAACACAGAAGGGAACATCATCGCGCAGGGTCGATCCTTCGAGGAAGATCTGATCTATTTTGATTCGAAGACCCTCATCGGAGACCTTCATGAACAGGTTGAAGGTACTGAGGCCAGCGTATACTCCGCACTCGTGTTGGGAACGCGTGATTACATGCGCAAATGCGGTTTTCAACAAGCGATCATCGGACTGAGCGGAGGAATCGATTCGGCGCTCACCGCCGTCATCGCCGCCGAGGCCGTGGGGCCGGAAAACGTCATTGGCGTGGGCATGCCCGGCCCGTACTCTTCACCGGGATCTATCGACGACGCCCGCACACTGGCTACGAATCTCGGCATCCGGTTCGAGTTGTTGCCCATCAACTCCGTAGTGCAAGCGTACCGTCAAACTTTGCAAAATATTTTTGCGGGGCGCAAGGAAGACGTCACGGAAGAGAACATCCAGTCGCGCGCCCGGGGAACGCTGCTGATGGCGTTGTCGAATAAGTTCGGAGCGATCGTGCTTTCCACTGGCAACAAGAGCGAGCTCGGGGTGGGCTACTGTACACTTTACGGTGATATGGTTGGCGGTCTTGCAGTTATCTCGGATGTGCCGAAAACATTGGTATACCGGCTCAGTCACTACGCGAATTCACACCGCGAGTTAATTCCGCGACCCACGCTGGAGAAGCCGCCATCCGCGGAGTTGCGGCCCGACCAGAAGGATAGTGACTCTTTGCCGCCTTACGAGATTCTGGACGCGGTCCTCGAAGATTATGTCGAAGACGCGCATTCCGCCGAGCGCATTACAGCCGACTATGGATTCGATATTGAAGTTGTGAAGCGCGTGGTTCGAATGGTGGATCGCGCCGAATACAAGCGCCAACAGGCCGCCCCAGGTATCAAGATTTCTTCCAAGGCCTTTGGCTACGGCCGTCGTTTTCCCATCGCGGCGAAGAGCGAGTTTTGAACCAGAGGTTCGGACTTTAGTTATAAATCCCAGCTTTTATTTTCTTGGCTATCTGAATTGAAAGGAAACCATGCGCAGTGCTTTTAATCTGATTCTTATTCTCGTGCTGATATGCTCTTTTTCCGCAGCGCAAAACTCGCCCAGCATAAAAGCGGCGGGAAAGCCGGCCGCGGAGCAGGCCGCCAATCTACCTTCCGAAGCCACAGTAGATTCCTTCCTGCAGCAGACCTTCGGCTACGAGGCGCAGGTGAGCTGGAAGATCTCCAGCATCAAGCCGGCGCCAGTTCCGGGATTGGCTCAGGTCGATGTGGTGCTGGCCAGCCCGCAGGGCCAGCAACTGAGCCGCTTCTACGTCACACCAGATGGCCAACATGCCGTGATCGGCGAGATCATTCCATTCGGCGCCAAGCCCTACGATCCGGCGAGGAAGACGTTGGAGAAAGGCATCACAGGCCCTTCGCGCGGATCGAAGAATGCGCCAGTCACGATTGTCGAGTTCGGCGACTTGCAATGTCCTGCGTGCAAGGCGGCACAGCCTGCAATCGAAGGGCTGATCGCCGCTGAACCTGATGCGCATTTTGTCTTTCAGAACTTTCCGCTGGAGATGCACAACTGGGCCGCAAAGGGTGCCGCATACGCCGACTGCGTGGCACAAGCCTCCAATGATGCATTCTGGAAGTTCCTTGCCAAAACGTACGAGACTCAGGCCGATATTACGGCGGAAAATGCGGATGAGAAGCTGACAGCCCTGGCGGATGGTGCGGGCTTGAAGGGCGCGAATATTGCCGCGTGTGCTTCGACCCCGGTTACCAAGGCTCATGTGGAAGCCTCGCTGGCTTTAGGAAAGTCAGTGAACGTAACCGGTACGCCAACTCTTTTTATCAACGGACGCAGCGTCGGAAACGTGAGTCAGGTGCCTGCCGCCAGTCTCAAAGGGCTTGTGGACTTCGCCGCGAAGCAAGGAAAGTGAGCGGGCTTCGCTAGTTCTCGCTCACCCAGATCTCATCCGTGGCGTGGTCCCGGTTAGAGATTATGTGCGGCGTGATCATGATGAGCAATTCGTCGTCTTGTTTGGTGAGTGTGTTGTTGACCATGGCTTGATTGAGGCCAGGAATGAGTCCCAGCCCGGGAAGCCCGCTCATGGAGCGCTGATCGTTACTTGAAATTTGTCCTGCCACCACGGCCGGTTCGCCATCACGAAGACGAATGCTGCCTTTATATTCTTTGTTGGAAATTATCGGCGCCCCGTTGGTGCTCTGGCCCGTTAGCGACCGCACCTGCAACTCGAGCGTCATGCTCACTTCGCTGTTGCCGTGAATCACCGGCTTCGCCTTGAGATTTAGTCCCAGGTCCTCATAACTGACCGACGGAAACGGTGGAACATAACTCTGATTGCCGAGTACCGCGGAAATCTGCGGCGAGTTAAAAATGGGAGCATAGGAAGCATTCAGGATGGGATAGCGAGTCCCCAGGTGGAAAGTCGCCTCGTTACCCTGTGCCGCACGCATGGTGATGTGATCAAGAGTTCGTGACCACGACTCATTCAGCGAGAGAGCCGCCGAGAGTTGGTCGAGACTGAGTCCGGAAAAGGTAAGGCCGCCCCCGAAGGTGGCCAGCGGCTGGCTGAAAATGGAATTCTGCTGACCCTGAAGTTGCGCCAGAAGGCCGGACAAACTTGAATTGCCTGCCTGATTAATGCCTCCGGAAGCAATGAGCTGGTTGATCAGCGATTGGATGTTCTGTCCGCCTAAAGCCGCCAGGGCCGCCACCGGAATGTTGAACAGGTTGAAGGTATCTGGAATATGCAGTCCGATGTTGCGCGTGAGATCGTGGCTGATCTGGAAGACGCTAATATCGAGCATCACCTGCGGACGTTCGCTGGTCAACTGCTGCAACAACGTGGCGCATGCCCGCAACATTGGCTGTGGCGCACGCACCTCCAGCGTTCCACCTTGTCCGGTGCTGATCTTTTGGAAGTCGCAGATGTTGCGCATCGACGTGACCATCTCGGTAACTTCTTGCGGGGTGGTGGCTCCTGGGACGGCAAACGTGCCCAACGACATCCGGTCAAACTGCTTGTGATTTTCGGCAGTGTCAGCTGCGATCAGCAACTGGTGGCCATCGAGAGGCGTCCACATGGTTTTGGTGACCCGGCATGCCAGGCGCAGCGCGGTGAAGAAGTCGACATCATCCACATAAAAACGCACGGTCTTGGCGGTCACGGAATCATCGAATTCAGGGTTCACGCCATAGGCTGAGCCGAGTTCGGTAAAGAGCCCGCGAATATCGCCGCGATAGTGAAACGTAGCCCGCTCGGTTTTAGGCTGAAGATGAATTTCCATGGAGTCGGCGAGCGACGCCGTCATCTGTACGAGGCGGGGAGTTGCCGGAACGCCCACCGCCTCCTCAAGACGCTGCTGGGTATAGCCGTTCTCCGGATCAAGCATCAGAGCAGCGCGATACTCGGCCTCAGCTTGCGCTCGTTGGCCGTCGCCCAAAAGCGAATCGCCACGTTCGGTGTGCTGAAACACCAGCTGTGCCCTCGTGACTTCCCGCGCCGACAGGAACAACACGTCTCGCGGAACCAGGCGCGAAGCATGGTTAAATTGTGCGAGAGCCTCTTCCAGAAGTCCGTGGTCGTGGAGTTTTATCCCGTGGGAATAAGCGTTGCGGGCTTCTTTGAGATCCTTCTTCGAGGCAATGCAATTGATCCCCCCCGGCACTCCAGTGCCGCAGGGAATGGCCGGCGCATCGGCGGCGGAATTGCTCCCGGCAAACGCGGGAAGACCGAGCCAGGCCGCCAAAAGATAAATTGCTGGAATGGACAGCGCACGACGCATTGGCTTTGATTCTAACCTGCCGCCTGCTAACTGCAGAGGGCTATTAGTGCAGGGTACCTTTAGTTCTAACGGGATATTCCTAGCGCCATCTCGTTAGAATGTCGAAAGGCGCCGCACTTGCAAGAATCCAGAATTCAACTCAGCATCAGGCGTTCAATATCCCGTGCCTTGCCTGTATTCTCGTCGCAGTCAATCACCACGGCGCATAATCGGACGTCGCCGGTGGCCGGCTCAAAGCGTACTGGCATGCCGTTCAGGAACTTGCCCACTACCAACTCCTTCTTCACTCCGATCACGCCATCATAGGGACCGGTCATGCCAACATCGGTAACGTAAGCAGTGCCCTTCGGCAGAATGCGTTCGTCGGCAGTAGGCACATGAGTGTGCGTACCCACCACCGCGGTAACTCGGCCATCGAGATACCAGCCGAGAGAAATTTTCTCGGAAGTAGCTTCGGCGTGGAAGTCCACGAAAACAATCTTGGCCTCAATCTTCTGCAAGAGCTGGTCGGCGGTGCGAAACGGGTCGTCGTTTGACGCCATGAAAA
>JAUTWY010000032.1 GCA_030838305.1 Acidobacteriaceae bacterium | reverse complement strand
CGGGCTTGGAAAGTTTGTCCAACTCGCCCTTGCTGCGATTGCCTTCTTTGTCAACGGTGCCGCAAATGGCGACTACAGCCTTGTCGATGCCGCGCTTGAGCGCCATCGGATTGGCACCGGCAGCAACCGTCTTCACGCCTTCGCGATAGATTGCCTGGGCGAGAACGGTGGCGGTGGTGGTGCCGTCGCCGGCGACGTCGGAAGTTTTGCTGGCGACTTCGCGAACCATCTGGGCGCCCATGTTCTCGAGGCCGTCCTTCAGTTCGATTTCTTTGGCAACGGTAACGCCGTCCTTGGTGATGGTGGGCGAACCGAATTTCTTTTCGATGACAACGTTGCGGCCCTTGGGGCCGAGTGTGACTTTTACAGCGTCTGCAAGAAGATTGACGCCGCGCAGGATTGCCTGGCGGGACTCTTCGCCGTGTACGATTTGTTTTGCCATTGTTTCTTCTCCTAATAAGTTCTATTGCAGGATTGGCCTGCGGATTCTATCCAGCGTTAGTTCTCGGTTCTCAGTTCTCAGTCAAAACCTTGAAAACGGAGAGTGCCAACTAGCGACGTGCGCCGACGGTTTCTTTCTTGCTCGAACTGGCGGAGCTCGAGGATCCGGTGAGAACGCCGAGGACTTCTTCTTCTTTCATGATGATGAAGTCTTCGCCATCAATCTTGATTTCTGTGCCGGAATACTTGCCGAACAGGATGCGGTCGCCCTCTTTGACGGCGAGAGGGAAAGTCTTGCCTTCGTCGTTCGTGCGGCCTTTGCCGGTAGAAATGACTTCGCCCTCTTGCGGCTTATCTTTCGCGCTGTCGGGGATGATGATGCCGCCTCGGGTGGTGGAAGCTTCTTCCACGCGGCGGACCAGAATGCGGTCATGCAACGGGCTAAATTTTGCCATGGGTGCAACTCCTTTCAAAGTTGTGGTTAGGGTTTGATGTGCTGTAAGCCTATGAATTGTTTTGGGTTAGGGAGGCTGTTAGCAGTCTCTCCTATCGAGTGCCAATTATAGAGATGCCGAGTGAGCACTGTCAAGAGCTGCCGAACTGTTGGTTGACGTCACGATCTAGTAGCCTTCGGGGTCTTTTAGGGCTGGGGGCGGATCATGAGGCTGGGCGGTAGTCACGGCGATGGCCTTCGATTTCCGGTAAACGTTCGCGACCGCAATCGTCCAGAGGGGGACTAGATCGACTCCGGGGACCAGTTTGGCGATAAACGACGGCAGAAATTCCCAGTGCCAGCCCAGAAGGTGAACCATCAGGGCGCCAATCCCGAAATCGAGTACGTCATCAGCGGGAGATAAAGCTCCTTCGACGAAGACGGGAAATAAGACGATCTGGAGCGCATCCGCAACGATGGCGAGGATCATCGCGGTCCGAAATCGCGGACCGGGCGAGATGGTGATGGCGTCTTCAGTCACGGCAGTGCCAATTTCATCCTGCATGCTTATTTTAAACCCGGGCACAAGCGGTTGCGCGTCAATGTCAAGGTCAAAGGCGACGGAGAAAAGTGTTCGTCCCAGGCGATTTGCGCCCGGACGGGGTTGCAAAATGAGCGTGAGTCGGGCAGTCTCGTAGGACCATGCAGAAGGTAATTCGCCGCCGCGATTTCTGGATTCTCTCTTTCTTGCTCTTCTCTCTTGTGACGGCAGCAGGGGAGGCGTTTGCTCAAGAGGGTGCCGGGCCCGAGGAGGACGGGCGTGAGGTACAGGTTTGGGCTGGGGGCGGGCACTCGGTACCGGGTGGAACAAAGCGGACGGGTGTTTTTGATATGGGCCTCCGCTATGGGTGGGTGATTACGGGGCAGCATTTGCCGGGAGTTTTGCGGGGGAGATTTGAGTACACGGTGGACGCGATTCCGGTGTATCTGATTTTTCAGCCGGCGAATACGGCGTATGCGGTGGGGTTTGATCCGCTCGGATTGAAGTGGAATTTTGAGCGGCGCCGGCGGCTATCACCATATCTAGAGCTCAGCGGGGGAGTGCTGTTCAGCAATCACAATGTTCCTACTTTCACGAATAAGGTGAACTTCAGTCCCAGTGCGGCGTTTGGGACGCACATTCTGGGCGAGAAATATAACTGGAGCGTGGAACTGCGGTACCTGCATATTTCGAATGCGGGGCTGGGTAACAACAATCCGGGGCTGAATACGGTGCAGGTGAGGTTGGGGGTGGGACGGTTCTGGAAGAAGTAAGAGCCGCACCATGTGATACGGAAGCGAGCCAAACGCCCGAGTATTGCGTCGCAAAGAACGCGACGCGTCGCGCGGCTCGCCCAGATCCCCCGCCGCGCCAAGAACGCTTGCTTGGGATGACAACCTTGCGCCGTTGCCTTGATTCGCGTTGTTCTATCCAGCTATTCTTCTGACCTATGTCAACGCTCGTTGAGTGTGTGCCGAATTTTTCGGAGGGGTGCGACCGGACTAAGGTCGATGCCATTGTTGGCGCCATGAAGATGGACGGCGTGTACCTGCTTGACCGGGAGATGGACGCGGATCACAACCGGAGCGTCATTACGCTGGTGGGCGAGCGGGAAGCGATTCAGGAGGCGGCAATTCGCGGGGTGGGGAAGGCCGCGAAGTTGATCGATCTGAATACGCATAAGGGAGCGCATCCGCGAATGGGCGCGGCGGATGTGGTGCCGTTCATTCCGATTGATGGCGTGACCATAGAAGATTGCGTGGCTATGGCGCGGCATGTGGGTGGGGAGATTTGGAAGCGATTTCAGATTCCGGTGTATTTGTACGAGGCGGCGGCGGCGACCCCGGAGCGGCAGAATCTGGAGAACATCCGGCGCGGACAGTTTGAAGGGATCCGGGCAGAGATTGCGACCAATGCAGCGCGGAAGCCGGATTTTGGAGAGGCGAGGGTGCATCCGACGGCGGGCGCCACGGTGGTCGGCGCGCGGAAGTTTCTGATTGCTTACAACGTCTTTTTGAACACGCCGGATGTGGAGATCGCGAAGAAGATCGCCAAGGCAGTGCGATTTTCGAGTGGGGGAATGCGGTTTGTGAAGGGGGCGGGATTTCTGGTGCGGGGTCTGGCACAGGTCTCGATGAACCTGACGGATTTTGAGCAGACTCCAGTGCACCGCGTGTTTGAAGTGGTGAAGCGTGAGGCAGCGCGGTATGGCGTGAGTCCGGTGTCCAGCGAGATTGTGGGATTGATTCCGAAGAAGGCGTTGGAGCAGGCGGCGGAGTGGTTCCTGCAGGTGGAGAATTTTGATTCGTCATTGATACTTGAGAATCGGCTGATGGCGGTGATGAGTGGAAAGACTGCGGCGGGTGGATTGCGGGCGGGAGTCGAGCCCTTTGTCGAACAGCTTGCGGCACCGACAGCGACGCCGGGCGGCGGCAGCGCGGCGGCGGCGGCCGGAGCGATGGCGGCGGGGCTGGCGGCGATGGTGGCGTCGATGTCCCGAGGAAAGAAGGCGTACGTGCAATATGAAACGCAGTTGAGCGCTGCGCTCGGGCGGTTGGAACGGCTACGGGAGGAGTTGAAGGCTGCGGTGGATGCCGATGCTGCGTCCTACGATGCCGTGATGAAGGCGTACAAGCTGGCCAAGGTCGATGCCGGGAATGCTGACGCGCTGATCGACGCCAGTCTGAAACTGGCGACGGGGGTTCCGCTTGGCGTGGCGGAGAAGGCGAACGAGGTGGCGAAGATCACTGAGAGTTTGTTTGCGCTCACGAATCCGAATATGAAATCGGATCTGACGACGGCGCAGGCTCTCGCTGGGGCGGCGATTACAGGCGCACTATCCAATGTGGAAATCAATCTAGGCTCGTTGAAGGATCAGGCGTTTGCGGCGGAAGTGCGAAAGAGGATCAATGCTATCAAGGGCTGAGCTGCGTGGAAGGAAGATGTAGCAAGCTGCGTTTCTACGTTTGTGTTTGTCATCTTTACGAACCGGTTTTTGCGGTTGGGTTTTGCGTTCCTTTGCACGATGGGATTAGCCTTATCGTAATATCGCGCGGGCAGCGGGGGGAGATGCACAATGCTGAAATGCCTTCAGAAATATATTTGTCGGGATTCCTGCGAGGAATTATGGTGGGAGCCGGCACGGTGTTTGCATTGCTGGTGATGTTAGGAATCGGGATGCCCCGACGTTCCGAGATGCGCGCTACGCGTCGTCGAACGCTAGAATAAGTTCCGGATCATTCACACATTCCCACAAGAATCCACGGACCTGAGCAGATTCTGCCGTAGTTTCGGCGGTATCGATTGCCGTGTTTGACTCGATTCACGGGGGCGTGAGATATTGGCTCGCTTCTTCCACTGCACACGGCTGTAGAACTAACACTTGTGGAGTTCCCCGGTTCCCATGGTCCGCCTGATTCCGAAGGATACGAGCTTCTTCCAGATGTTCTCGGCCATGTCCGACAACCTGATTGCCGGGGCACGCTCGCTGGTGGAGTTGTTCGCGGATTACCGGGACGTCGATAATAGAATTGACTCGATTCGCCGCATCGAGCGCGAGGGCGATGAGCTCACGCATGCGATTCTGACCAAACTGAACCAGACATTCATCACCCCGTTTGACCGGGAAGACATTCACCAGTTGGCTTCCAAGCTCGACGATGTTCTTGACTTCATCAATGCCGCGGGGGCCCGGACTGTGATGTATCGCATCACAGATCCGCCGCCGGCGGCAGCGGACCTGTCGCGGATCATCCTGATGCAGAGTCAGGAGTTGCAGAAGGCCGTATCTCTGATGCAGAAGAACGGAAATATTCTGGCTCATTGCGTGGAGATCAA
>JAUTWY010000611.1 GCA_030838305.1 Acidobacteriaceae bacterium | reverse complement strand
TGAAGGTGAGAGAATCGTTAACGGCCAGCGCGCTAATGATGCCCAGGCGAAGCCTCTCGTGAATCAGGCGGTCGATATCATGGGCGCTGTGAGGCGCACCGCCAAGGATGCCGCGCAGCCGCTCTTTCTCAGCCTGTCCCTTTTTTGGTTCGCGTCTTAGCGCCTGTTGCTTAGCCACCGTATTTCCTCGCGATGATGGTTCCGAAAATAATATGCAGACCGCCAAAGCCCGCGGCCATCAGCCAGTCGTCCCAGGCAGCCGGAGCGAACAGGCCCAAAGCGCCCAGGACCATGAAGCAAATGCCCATGACGGGCACCACGCTGACTGAGAACATTCCGCCCGTGACCACGCCCGTGCCGTAAAGCAGCAGCCACATTCCGGGAATGGCTTTGGTCAACCCCGCCCGAAACAGGACGATGGTCAAAAGGGCGCCCACAACCATCGGCGGCGAAAGGCTGAAAGCGACTTTGCGGCCCGGCCCCGAAAGCAAAGGCACTCCCAATGCGCGCGCCTTTCGATCCATCAACCAACCGGCAATCAACAGCGAAATAATCGCCGCGGCGACCCAGGTTCCCAACCAGGCGCGAGCGGAGGTCTGATGCGCCGCCACGTAGGTCGCCGCCAACGCCGTCACGCCAATCGCGACCTGTCCCCACCCCGGCACCGCGGTAAAGGCTGAGGCGCGCTCCATCGTTTCCCGGATGTAGCGCAGATTGTCCATCGCCCGATCGTGAAGGGCCGGTGGCTGCGTGGCCGATTTGGCTAATCGAATCATCTCGCTGATCAAGATATACGCGCGGCTTCTGTCGTGTCAAGTACTTTGTGAAGCAAAGACGCACCATGAATTTATGACGTTTAGAGGAGGGCTACCGCCCTCCGTGTCTGGGTAGCGGGGGAATCTGGCGGGCGGTAGCCCGCCTCTAAACACAGGTAGGCAAATTAATGAATTGAGGCTGAGATCAGATTTCGATTTCGATGTCGGGGCCTTCGGTGCGGACATTGTATCGGGCGACCGCAGCGCCTGCGGGAGGTCCTAGTGCCGCACCAGTAGTCACATCAAAAATGGCCCCATGCCAGGGACAAGTCACTTCCGTCCCGTCGATTTCGCCTTCGCATAACGGTCCACCGACGTGTGTGCAACTGTTATCGATAGCGTGGAAGACGCCGCCGACATTGAAGAGGGCTATTTCTTTGCCGCCGGCTTCGACCAGCTTGGCCCGGCCGGGGGCGACTTCTTCAGTCCGGGCAACTTTCACGAACTCTGGCATTTCTTTCTCCGCTTACTTTAAAGGAATCGCAGGTAATCGCTTGAGCGTACGATTGGCGGGATCGATTGTAATGCCAACTGACTCGAGTGCAGTCACGCCGAGCAACGGTTCCGCATCGTCGGGACCGAAGATGATCCGCCCGGCGGTCACTTCCCCCATGAACGTGATCTCGGCCAAGCCGTATTCATATTCTTCGAGGGCGCCATTAGCCAGTTCATAAACGGTCTTCCCGACAGGCAGCAATCCGATCTTTCGCAGCTCCGCGCCCGGCGCCAGAGAATCCGTCGCGCCGGTGTCTACGAGGAAATCTGCCTCATAGCCACCATTGGGCGCCGTCATGTTCTTCAGTCTTACCGTGACGTGTGTAAGTCCCATATCAGCACCTACCTTATCAAGCGGTCCGCTTCGCGACAAGCGGGTTGGCTGGAAAGTATTTACGGCGCCAGCACAACTTTGCCGATGTTCTTTCGCGCTTCGATGTAGCGGTGCGCTTCAGCGATCTGATCGAATGGAAAAGCGCGATCGACATGAGGCTGAATCCAGTCTTCATCGATCCCGCGCAGGATTTCGCTCATCCAGTTCGCGACCTTATCGCCTTCGCCCCAAAGGTGCCCGAGATTCAATCCGAACACACCTTTATTACGGCTCATCAAACCCAGCGGGTTGTATCGAGGAGTTTGCATTACGGCTTTCAAGGCGCGCAGCTTTCCTCGGATTCCGGAAGCCGACGCTGTGGACATGCCAAAGACTCCCATTCGTCCCGTCGCGCGCAACGCGCGATAGCTCTTTTTCCAGCTCGAACCGCCGAGTGGATCGATAACCAGCTCGACCCCGCAATTGCCGGTGAGCTCCTGTAGCACCGGCAACCAATCCTGTTTGCGATAGTCGATCGGGTGACCAAGTCCACGCTGCATTAAAAATTCATGCTTCGAGGTGCTGGCCGTGCCGTACGTCGTCGCGCCGATATGTTTCGCGATATCAAGTGCCGCCAGACCCACGCCACCGCCGGCGTTATGGATCAGCACGGCCTCGTCTTTCTTCAATCCACCCATCGCAACCAAAAGGGCCCAGGCCGTCAGGTAATTCACCGGAATCGCGGCGCCTTGTTCGAAGCTTAGTTGCTGAGGCTTTTCAAAAACCTGTCCGACCGGAACGACGACGAGCTCAGCTTGCCCGCCGAAACGCGTCAACGCAATAACGGGTCTCCCGATGAAGCTCTGAGCAACCCCTTCACCGACTGCCTCGACTGTGCCCGCGACTTCATAGCCCATTACACAGGGCTTCGGCGGAGCATCGGGGTAGAGACCCTGCCGTGCGAGGATGTCCGCGAAGTTCAA
>JAUTWY010000592.1 GCA_030838305.1 Acidobacteriaceae bacterium | reverse complement strand
TTGCGCGCATAATCGCGCTCCGACAGAATGCCGACCAATTCGCCTTCGGAAATAACCAGCAACGCGCCCACCCCCTCCAGCGCCATTTTCTCGATCGCCTGATAGACAGACTGATCCGGCGCTATGGATAGAACTCTGCTGTTATCTTTATTCTCTAACACCAATGCAATCGTGTCTGTAAGTTTCATGAAATCTCCCCAGCACGCCGGCACGTAATCCCCTGCAGAATTCAACCCCCGGAAAGCGCACCCTGTTATGACCGGGGAGGATTATACGCCTCATGGTTTCCGCTCCAATGGCAAGGTTCATCACCTCGTGTCTTCAAGTTCGTACGATTAGGAAAGATGACATTCTCCCGGCATCCGTTGGAAAGAACTTGTCCGGCTTTCGGCAATCGATCCGGCGGATTTGTTCGCTTTTCCGAAACCCCAGACCCAGTTTGTGTTTACTCTTCGGCGGTTGTCTATAATGGCCGGGGTACAGCGCAGCTTCGTACCCCGGCGGAGAGTCAGTTCTCCACTTCTCATTTCTAATTGCCTCCTCGCTACCCTTAGATATAGCGAAGATCGTCTGACTGCATGCCTGTGAAACCTGGTATTGAAGTAGCGAGTCTGAGCGACGTCGGCTGCCAGCGCGACAATAACGAGGATTCCTATCTCTATTGGGAGCCGCGCGACCATCAAGAACTCCAACGCAAGGGACGATTATCCGTAATCGCCGACGGCATGGGCGGACACGAGGGTGGCCAGGAAGCCAGCCGCCTGGCGGTTGAAACCGTGCGAGAGGTTTATGACCAGGATTTCCACGATGACCCCCAGTCCGCTCTGCTGCAATCTTTTGCCGCGGCCCACACTCGCATTCTGAATTATGCCGAACACCATCCCGCCTTCCACGGAATGGGGACCACCTGCACCGCCTTTGTGGTTCGCGACCAGCAGCTTTACTTCGCGCATGTCGGTGATAGCCGCCTCTACCTGGTTCGTGACGCTAAAATCCTGCGCCTGACTCGCGATCACTCCTACGTGGGCCGTCTGGTGGAAAGCGGTCTGGTTCGCGCCGAGGATGCCGAAAGGCACCCGCAACGTCACATCCTGACCGCCGCCCTGGGTGCCGGAAGGGAATTGGCCATTGACAGCCCCGAGCAGCCTATGGCCCTGCAGGACGGCGATGATTTGCTGCTTTGCACCGACGGCCTTTGGAGTGTTGTCGCCGAGAACGAGCTACTAACGGCCGTCAGCAAGAACTCCCCCGCGGAATGCTGCGCGGTTCTGGTGAGTCTTGCTCGAAAACGCGGAGGCCCGGACAATATCACCTTGCAAGTTCTCCACGTCGGCTCTTAAGTCGGTGACGTGCTGAGGCGGCTTTCCGCAGAATTTCCCACTGAAACCGCAACTAGATGCACATCCACACTGGTCGCGGCCTTTTCTGAAAGTCCAGTAAGTCACTGGACAAGCTCGATTTAGCCAGGATTTAAGGCCATATGGGGAATGGTCCGGCGATTGCAATGTCCCTAACGTCAATAAAGTCTATCAATACAATAGACTTTATGGCATAATCGGGAGCCAATGAAGATTTCTCAAAAAGGACTCTACGCTCTGCAGGCCATGATGATGTTGGCCCGCCACCATAACCAGGGGTCGATCAAGATCCGCGAGATCGCCTACGAGGAGGACCTTCCGGAAAAATTTCTGGAACTCATTCTCCTCGAACTAAAGAACGCGCGCATGGTGGAAAGCGTACGCGGCGCCAAAGGCGGCTACCAACTCCGCCGCGATCCTGCCGAGATACGGCTCAGCGAGATCATGCGTTTGATCGACGGCCCACTGGCCCCATTCGCCGACGCCGAGCAACTACGCGTGCTGATCGACCGCGATCTGCCGCACCGCGCCCTCTATCAGGTCTTCCTCGACGTGCGCGACGCGGCCGCCCACATTCTGGAAAACACTTCGCTCGCTGATCTGATTTCCGGTGCAACCCCTCGTTCCACCAAGGGCAGGCGGGCGGCGAAAAAGAATTTGGCCAAGAAGATAGAAAAGGGCAGTGTCCTTTCCATGGTCGTCGGAGGCCACAAAGGTGAATAAGCGCTGTCTTGTCGGTTTACTCCTGGCATGCGGCGCTGCGATTTCAAGTTCCGCTCAAACCATTCGCGTCGGCGCATTTCCCAACATCACCCACGCGCAGGCGATGGTCGGCAAAGCCAATGGCTGGTTCGACAAAGCCATGGGTGCGCAAGTCAAGGTGCAATGGACCAGCTTCAACGCCGGTCCGGCCGCCATTGAAGCCTTATTTGGCGGCGCCATCGACATGACCTACGTCGGCCCAAACCCAGCCATCAACGGCTATGTCCGATCGAACGGCGAGGCCGTGCGCGTGGTCGCTGGTGCCGCCAGCGGCGGTGCCTCCCTGATCGTGCGCAACGACAGCGGGATTCAGAAGCCCGAAGACTTTCACGGCAAGCGAGTCGCTTCCCCGCAGTTTGGTAATACGCAGGACGTCGCTCTGCGCAACTGGCTGAAGAGTCACGGAATGAAAACGAACGACAAAGGCGGCGACGTTCAGATCATTCCCATGGCCAATCCCGATCAGCTCACCCTTTTCCTGAAGAAAGATCTCGATGCGGCATGGGCTCCCGAACCGTGGGCCACGCGCTTGATCCACGACGGCAATGGCCGGCTCTTTGTCGATGAGCGCACGCTCTGGCCGGACGGGCAATTCGTCATCGGATTGTTGGTCGTCAGCACGAAGTTCCTTAAGGATCATCCCGACCTGGTCAAAAACTGGATTCGCGCCAACGTCGAACTCACCGATTGGATCAACGGCCATCCGCTCGACGCCAAGAAACTCCTGAACCAGCAGATTCAAACCGAAACTGGCAAGGCTCTCCCCCCCGCAATTCTCGATGAGGCATTCACGCGTCTACAGGTCACGTATGACCCGCTGCACGCGGCCATGATGTCGGCTGCCCGGCAGGCCTTTGACGCCGGCTTTCTCGGCCGGCAGATGCCCGACCTTTCCGGGCTTTACGACTTGACGCTTCTCAATCAGGTTCTTGTGGAGAAGGGAAAGAAGGCGATTCAATGAGTACCAACGCTAGCAATTTTCCAGGTCAGCTTCCCATCCCGGTCGACCACCGCGGCCCAGCGCGCGTCGGCGGAGCCCGCGGAAAATCGGGCGTGGCCCGAGTGGCGCGCCCAATCCGCGGCATTTCCTCCAGCGTTCCTAAAGTCGGATTAGTCGACGTCTGCCTGAGTTACCGCACCGAGAGCGGTGAGCGGCTGCTTGCCCTCGACCGCATTAATTTGCAGGTGAAAGCTGGCGAATTCTTGTGCATCGTGGGACCTTCCGGTTGCGGCAAGTCAACTTTGCTTCACTTGATCGCAGGCCTCCACCAGCAAACTTCAGGACAAATTCTTGTCGACGGCCAACGCATCCAGGGACCAGGAACTGACCGCATCCTGATCTTCCAGGAGCTCGGCCTCTTCCCCTGGCTCACCGTCGGGCAGAACGTCGAATTTGGAATGAAGATGAAGGGCCTCGGCAAAGCGGAGAGGGAAGAGAAGACCCGTTACTATCTTCGTCTCGTGCACCTCTCTCAGTTCAAAGACAGCTACACCCATCAGCTTTCCGGCGGCATGCGGCAGCGTGTCGCGTTGGCCCGCGCTCTTGCGACCGAACCGGACGTCCTATTGATGGACGAGCCCTTCGCCGCGCTCGATGCCCAGACTCGCGACCTGTTGCACGATGAACTCGAACGCATCTGGGCCGAGACCGGACGCACCATTATCTTTGTTACGCACAACGTCCGCGAGGCCATACGCCTGGGCGACCGCGTGGCTCTGCTGACCTTCCGCCCTGGCCGCGTCAAGCGTGAATTTGCAGTTGATCTTCCGCGGCCTCGCGTATTGGAAGATGTTCACGTCGCACACGCGGCTCGCGAAATTCTCGATGAACTGCGCGAAGAAATTAACCGCTCCCTCGAAGTGGAATACAACTCTGGCGTAAAACCGCACGTGGAAATAGGAGTGGGACAATAAACATGAAGCGCGCCGCTCGTTTGCTCATTTTCTATGCAGGTTTGTTTGGCCTGTGGACATTGCTGGCCGAGTTGAAGATTTGGCCGCCCTACCTGTTTCCCACGCCGTGGGGAGTTGGCGAGGCTTTGTACGCAGGATTCCAGGATCATACCTTCTTGATCGCAATTGGCGTCAGCATGCGGCGCGTGTTGATCGGCTACGGCATCTCGATCGTACTGGGCATGGTTCTTGGATTGGGCGTGGCCAGTAGCCAGTTTCTCGAAGAAACCATGGGCGGCCTGCTCGTAAGCCTCCAGAGCTTGCCCAGTATCTGCTGGTGGCCCCTGGCTCTCCTCTGGTTTGGCCTTAGTCAGAATGCCATTCTCTTCGTGGTCATCATGGGATCGCTGCTCTCGGTCACGCTGGCCATGGAAGACGGCCGCAAACAGATGCCCAAAATCTACGGCATGGCCGGACGCAATCTCGGTGCCACCGGATTTCAGCTCTTCTGGCATGTGCTCTTGCCTGCCAGTCTTCCTTTCATCGTTTCCGGCCTGAAGCAAGGCTGGGCTTTCGCCTGGCGCTCCTTGATTACCGCGGAAATGCTTTATTTGAGTCTGGGTTTGGGGCAAGTGCTGATGATGGGCCGCGACCTGAATGACATGAGTGCCGTCCTCGCCGTCATGATTCTGATTATTGCGATTGGATACGTTGTTGATGGCGTTGTCTTCAAATCGATGGAGCGCCACTTGCAAAATAAATGGGGTCTCGCTCCAGCCAACTAGGTCTGTCGGAGTAGTGCACCCGTCCGGTCCCAAATTAGTTTCTAAAAAAGAGAAAGTACAGAAAGCCAAAACAAGATCATGAATATTAACTAGTATCTCTATTATGTTACTAGTGATAACTGAAAGAAAAGGACTTAACAATGAACTGGCATAAGAATGTGATTCTAACCGCCCTCATCCTGGGCGCAATGAATCTGGGCGCGGCGGCTCAGACGGAAACGGCCTTGGACGCGGGCGCGGCGAAAGATTCTACCGCGTCGGCCCCGGCCCAGACTGTTACCGTGGTCGATATCCAGGAACTGCGGGATGCTCTCGCCGCACAACAGCGCCAGATTCTAGCGCTCCAGGCGGCGTTGGAACACAAAGCGGCGCCTTCGCCGACTCCTTCCGCCGCTGTTTCTTCCACGCCGGCTGCCCAGGAACCGCCGCCCCCTGCGACGACTGCAACCAATCTTCAGGCAGATAAGAGCAGCCAGAATGCTGGTAGCTCCGATGAACGGATTCGCAATCTGGAGAGAGCAATCAAGGGCATTGGACCCATCTCCTTCAGCGGCGATGTGCGTCTTCGCGCGGAACCTTTCTTCGGCGGCCCGGCGGATGAATCGCTCCAGCGTGTGCGCGGCCGCGTCCGTGCTCGCTTTAATGCGATGGCCGACCTCGGCCAGCAATTCCGCGCTGGCCTCACCCTCGCTAGCGGCGACGTCAACGACCCTACGACGACGAACCAGACTTTTACCGGCTTCTACACCCGCAAGGCGATTGCTCTAGACCAGGCATTCGTGGAATACACACCAAGTCAGTTCAAAGCCCTCACCGTCACCGGCGGCAAATTTCGCTACCCGTGGTACAACACCGAACTTACCTGGGACAAGGACTTGAATCCTGAGGGCGCTGCTGAAACTTTGGCCTTCAATCTGAATACGCCTGTCCTAAAGCGCATCGCTGTGGTCGGATTTCAATTACCGTTCGCCGAGATGGCCGGCACGGCAGCCACTGACAAAAGAATTACGCAATCCATTACTTACGGGGGACAACTGCAAACCTCATGGCAGCTTGCGCCGCGAGTAAAACTGAGCGCCTACACCGGCTACTACGACTTCCGCGGCTCCGACTCGATTGCCTTAGCTCTCGCGCGCTCCAGCGCCAAAAATCCGCAGACTCCATTCGCGGGTGCGCTTCCTCTAGCATCCGGCAACCCGGTCCAGGACTCCACCTACACAACCACTGCGGCTACTGTCGTCACCATCGGCGGCACCGCATATCCGACGGGAGTTACATCCGTTACCAACGCCCAGTTCGCTTCGAAGTTCGGGCTGTTCGACAGCATCGCCCGCTTCGACATCGATACCGGACACCCGCGCCTCCCGCTGAGTTTTATCGGAGACTACGTTCAGAACACCGCGGCCTGCGGGAACCTGCCCAACATCGTTCCAGTCCCGTCAAACACGACTACCCAGACCTTCAAACAGTCCGTTAACGCACCCTGCAACCCGCATCAGCGGCGTGGATACTGGGCCGAAGGAACGGTGGGCCGCTTGCAAAAGAAGGGTGACCTGCAACTCGGCTACGCCCGCATCTTCATCGAGCGCGAGGCGGTGTTAGGCAATTTCAATTACAGCGATATTCGCCAGGGAACGAATGTCAGTCAGCACCGCTTTATCACTTTCTATCAGTTCGACCCGCGCGTGCAGTTAGGCTTCACTGCCCTGGTCGGGCGTCCGCTCGGCACTACCGAACCCTGGCTCACGCGCTTGCAGTTTGACACGATTTACATCTTCTGATTCCGCAGCTTGAAGAGCACAGCTTGGAGAGCACAACGATAGGTTGACGCCGCCACACGATTGCGGCGTGCGAAGCCTGGCAACGGAAGGCTG
>JAUTWY010000549.1 GCA_030838305.1 Acidobacteriaceae bacterium | reverse complement strand
TTGATCTTATCCATGACCATGCTGGTGTGAGATTCGATCGTCCATTCCTTGGAGTCTCGCGTATCGTGGGCACCCTGCCCGGAAACATAGATCAGCCCATTGTGGACAATCAGCGGCATGATGATGTCTTGCTCAGATCCCGGTTTGCCTTCGCTGTTTAGCTTGCGGATTCCGCCCTCACTTTGCGCGGAGGAACTTTGAGCCAGAGCAGGGTTGGGAAACACGGCGGCGGTGACTCCCAAAGCGGAAAGCACGGAAGCGCAGCGTGCGGCAAACGTTCTGCGAGTGAAAGTCGAATTCATATTCTTCCTCCTTTAATTTAGCCTCCGAAATTGGCCCACCCTCAAGGCAACGCGAAACTGAAAACGTCACTGCCCGCGGCAATCGCGACATACTGCTTGCCGGCGATTCCGTAGCTCATCGGAGACGCGGTCATCTCCTGCCCGGCGTTGAAGTGCCAAAGCGGCTTGCCGCTGCGCGCGTCCACGGCTTCAAACGAGCCGGCATCGTCCCCGAAAAACACCAGGCCGCCAGCGGTCGCCATGGTCCCTCCGGACGAACGTCCTCCCCCGGTCTGCGGATATTTCCAGGCAATCGAATTCGTATCGAGATTGAAAGCGATCAGAACTTTCTGCGAAGCTTCCCCCGGAATGCGTTTTACTCCAGTGGAGTAATAGCCTTTCCCTTCCTGAAAGGTCTGCGGTTTGAAGAAATAGGTTTCACATTCTTCCAAGGCCATGAAATAGACCGAGTGGGTGGACTCGCTGTAGGAGGGCGCGAACCAGTTGGTAGCTCCCGAGTAGCCGGGACAAATGCGGGTTCCTTCCACCGCAGGCTGGACGCCGGTCAGCACAGGCCTGCCTTGCGCATAGATGCTTTTCGCCCAGTTCAGTTTTTCCGCGAACGGCGTAGCGGAAAGAAACTTTCCATTCGTGCGATCGAGCACATAGATGTAGCCATTCCGGTTGGCCTGCACCAGGAGTTTTCGCGCTACGCCCTGATAGACGGCATCGATCAGGAGGGGAGTCTCAACCGCGTCGAAATCGAACAGGTCATGCGGCGTGAATTGGAAATACCATTTCAATTTTCCGGTATCTGGATCGAGCGCCAACACGCAGTCGGTGTAAAGGTCATCCCCCGGACGCACGCCGCCTTCAAAGTCGGGTGCGGGATTGCCGGTCCCCCAGTAAATCGTGTTCAGCTGGGGATCATAGGTTCCCGGCATCCAGGTGGTTCCGCCGCCATGCCGATACAATTTTCCGGGCCAGCTTTCGGAACCGAATTCGCCTGGACCCGGTATTGTCCAGAATCGCCAGGCCAGCTTGCCAGTCAAGGTATCGTAGGCGGCCACAAAACCTCGCACCCCGTCGTCGCCGCCGGAGGTTCCCACCAGCACCTTATCTTTGACCACAAGCGGCGCGCTGGTTGCGCCGTAATTTTTATTCCAGTCGGCATAGGCTACATCCCAAATGAGATTGCCCGAGCGCACATCCAGGCACAGAAGATGAGCATTGTCCGTTTCCATGTAAACCCGGCCGTGCCATAGCGCGACGCCGCGGTTGGTGTGCTGGGAAGCGTCATCGATCAATCCTTCCGAAATCGGCCATGAATGATGCCACACGACTCGCCCGGTGCGCGCGTCAATGGCCGAGGCATCATTGGCCGCGGTCACGAACATCAATCCATTCACCACCACGGGAGTGACCTCAAGCCGTCCCGAGTTGCGCGCGTGAAAAACCCATTCCGCACGCAGTGCACTGAGATTCCCTGGATTGATTTCGGAAAGGCCACTATAGCGCCGGCCGGAATAGTCTCCGTTATAGGAAATCCAATTGACCGCGGGTGGTTGGATCAAAAGATCTTCAGTGCGCACATCGATGGCCGTGGATATAGGGAGGGCGTCATTCCCCGCCCGAGCCGTCAAGCCGGCGAAGACGACGATGATGAGCGCTGCCATCCGCATGCTACGAGTCCTTCCCCGGCTTCGTAATCTCTGCCTCACCCAAACTTCCGCGGTCGACGCCCTGCTCATCGCTCAAGTGGATGGCCACCCGGGTGGCGCCTGGGGACACAGTGATTGTTTGGTTGAGTTCCACTTCGCGGAGCGGATCGACGAACTCAAGGTCGACCACATTGCTCTCCGCTCCGTGCAAATCGAAGACATGCGCCTTCAGCTTGCCCGCAAAAAATACTCCGAAGCAACCGGAGAGCGTGAGATGGTCTGTCTGAAGAAATGCGGCGAGAGGACGTTCAACTACTCCAGCCTGTGTAACGGATTTGAGCCCTTTGCCGGCGCGCACTGGAAACCACGCTGTATCCAGAGCATACGAAGCGCCCGGATCCAGTCGACGCATCGGGCTGTTAATCTCCGCTTCCATATAGTAGGGAGCTTCTTCGGGATGGTTGGAGCGAAGCGTAGGCACGCCGTGGTTGTCCAATTCCAGCGCTGCACCGTTCTTATAAAAAATCACCGAAGCCTTTCCGGGATATTCCTGGTCGGCGAGATAAAGAAAGCGTTCGACGATCCCAAACTTCGTCGACTCATCGATCACCGCAAGCCAGCCCGCATCAGAATCGAGCCACACTTCATTTTCCAGATACAGCCAGCGCAGCGTGAATACGCCATCGTGAACCGAATAGGACGGATCGTCCGCCAGACCGTTGCGAACGCGATACCCATCCCCGTAGGCGCTTTGCCGATTCACTGGAGTGAATGCCCAGAAGTCCTGGTTGTAGTCTCTTCGGTTCCGGGAGTCTCCCGTGTCGTATTGCGTCACCGATTGTATCGACCAGCGAATCGATCGCTCACTCGCGTTCTTCATGACCGCGTGGAACGAGATTTGCGGAGAATCACTGCCCAGGCTGATCTCCCGCGAATACTGCAAGCCCGTTGCTGGATCGGCAGGGCCTTCGAGACGAATCGTGCAGGGATTGCTCTGGGAGACAATGGCGAGTTTATATTCACCGTCATCGAGAACATCCGAAACTGGTCCCGGCCAATAGCCTTCGCCGTGGCCTTCCGGAAGAGGCCAAAGCTTGTCACCTCCATAGTTGATCCACTCCCGCTGCTTCCCGGCATCAACCGGCGCGAAATATCTCCCTGTGTATTTTGGATTGACAAATAAGTAGTGGTGTCCCCCGAACTCGACCTGCATCAGCCTTCCTCCGAGTTGTGGAACGAACGTAAGCCGCACCCAGTCGTTGATCAGTTCTTCCGCCTTCCAGCCTTCGAACATCGTGGGGTGCATTCGGCAGGGGGAGTGGGACCCGGGCATCGCCCAACCCAGGTTCGATGATGCGAAACAACAGGCCATGAAAATCATCCCGCTTCGGAACAGGCTCCGAACATCAACTCCGGCCGTCATGGTGCCGGACTTTTCAAAGAAGTTTCGCAAGGGCCGACTCCCCGGTTTCATTTCTTCGTACTAGCGTGCGGCAGCCGGGAGTCTGATACCCCAACTCCCGGGAGACTTGCATTCCCGCCGTCTGTATCAACGGCGCGAGTTGCCGCAAACGCGTGATCGCCATACGTACCACCGGAGCGGTAATACTGAGGCTGGCATTTACGGCGCCGGCATGGTCTCGGATGGGCGCCGCGAGGCATCGGATGTGGAGTTCGTGTTCCTCCAGATCGCAGGCATAGCCGTTCTTTCGCACTCGCTGAAGTTCCGCTTCCAACTCCTGAAGGCTTCCCACCGTGTTCGGAGTGAGACGCTTCAGTCCCAACTGCGGGAGAACTCTACCGCGCTCCTCGTCGGGCATATAAGCCAGCATGATCTTGCCCACAGCTGTGCAATACAAAGGAACTGCGGCGCCGATGCGGGAATGAATTCGCAACGGTTCGGGAGAATCCAGTTTCTCGACATACACCGCAGAGAGTCCGTGGCGCACGGTCAGATGAATGGTTTCGCGAGTTTGCCGGTTCAATTCCCGAAGGTACGGCAAGCTCACCCGGCGAATATCGAGCTGACCCAAAGCCGCCTGCCCGATGGCGAAACACGCGATGCCCAGGTGGTACACGCCATCGCCCCCGCAGTTCAGAAAGCCCGAGGCTTCCAGATTGGCCAGAAAACGGTGGACTGTACTAACCGGCAGCCGCGACCGGACCGCAACCTGCTTTGCAGCAAGGCCCCGCGGTGACTCGCTGAATAGTTGCAGAAGACGCAGCCCACGCTGCAGCGCCGTGATGTTGTAACTTCGTTTTTGGGAGTTCGCCATTGGGCACCGAGAAACCGGCAGTCATAAAATGAAAGTGCGAATTATCTGATGAAAGTAACATTTGTGCAATAGATATCTTTAGTTTTACAGCCTGCCAAACTTCTTTACGGCTTCCACGATCGATTTCATCTGTTCGATCACGGCATACATCGAGTGCTCTTTGAAATCCATTTGTTGGGCGAGTTTCAGTACTTCGGGGGCTCTCGCCTTCGGTACGATGACCACCCCATCGCTGTCTGCCGCAACGATGTCGCCGGCATTGACGGGCACGCCGTCGCAAGTCACCGGAATCTCGGACCCTCCGAATCGATAGTGATGCACGGATGTCGAAGGCACGATGCTGGTCGCATATACCGGAAACCCAATTTTCCGCAAATAAGCGACGTCGCGAACTCCTCCATCGATTACAGCTCCGGCGTAGCCGCGTGCTGCCATTGCCGTGCCCATCAGTCCACCCATTCCGGCGATATCCTCGCCGTCCTCGACGGCCATGACGTAAACGGAGTCAGTGGTTCCCTGATCAATGGCTTCCAGCATTCCGTTCAAGGCCGCAGGATCGCTATTGCCTTCGTCTTTCTTGAGCAAGACGGTCCGCGCAAAGCCGGCGAACTTGGTGGTGAAGATCGGATGCATGCGGTGGCTCAGGTACATACGCTTGCTGGTCAGTTGCTCGAGGGCGTCCGAAAGGGAGGCCACTTCGACGCGACGAAATTCTGCAATCAAGACGGCGTCGGGGACCGCCGCAGCGGAGCTAATCGACTGAGCCCGCAGAAATCTGGCCACGCCCAGAGTGAGGCACAAAAGACCAACGGATAGCAGAGATGTCGCAATAGCGTGGGATCTCACGAAGCCACGAAACTTGCTCATTTCGTCCTCCTGGCTCTAAATATTGTGCGCGAACTCTAACACTGTTTTCCGCGGCTTGGAAGACCCAACCGACCACATAACCGGAAGTGAGAGATACAATGCACACGGAGAATCCCTGCTTCTCAGTTATGCCGGCCATGCCGGCCACAAAAGGTTGACACGACTACGACGGTTGAGATAAACCCTGATGCCATCGTTCTGTGTGGCTTTCAAAACTAAATCTGTAGCTTTCGCCAGATGGAAGTGCGGTAAATGGGTTCGTGTCGGGACGGAACCTGCGCAGGGAAGCGTTCAATCTGTTCAACCATGCCTGGTTCTGGAATCCAACGGGGGAAATTAACTCCAGCCAGTTTGGACTCGCAACCTCGGCAAGGCCTGCGTATCATGCAGTTGGGTTTGAAGTTTTTGTTTTGAATACAGCCAGGTTCGCGACAGCAGCCCGCTCGAGGTTTTTGCTGAGTGGCCCAATTTGTCATGCGCTCAAGTGCCAAAATATGTTGCGCGCTACTTGCGTTGGAGGCCGCCTTCTGCGTAGCCACCGGGTTTGCTGGCGGTTCGCAAACTCGACGGCAAAACCTCGGGCTGAAGGACTCCAAACCTGTCTCGACTCGGGGCGAGAAAACTTTCGCGTCTACTTGTGCAAGCTGCCACGGTTTGGACGGAAGAGGGGGCGAGCGGGCTCCGAACATCGCGGAGAGCCCAAAGGCGCAGCGGCTTTCGGATGCGCAGATCGCCCATATTATTGAGAATGGCATTCCCGGCACTGGAATGCCCGCCTTCCATACTCTGAAAAGCTCAAGCATGAGAGCGGTTGTAACCTACCTGCGAACCTTGCAAGGTACAAGCAGGCCCATCAATCTGCCGGGTAATCGACGGCGTGGGGAGGCAATGTTCTTCGGCAAAGTGGGATGTTCCGGCTGCCACATGGCTGCCGGCAAAGGAGGCTTCATCGCCTCCGATCTATCCGGGTATGCTCGCACCCACAATCCGGAGGAAATCCGGAACGCAATCGTCAGTCCCGCCCCGAGCGGCGACCGCGGGGCGCGACTGGTGACGGCGATCCTGCACGGCGGCGAAAAATACGTCGGCAGAATTCGCAACCAGGATAACTTCTCTTTGCAGTTGCAAGCGGTGGACGGAACCTTTCACTTCATCGCGAAGGACACTCTGGAGGGGCTGGAATACAGCGCGCAGGCTCTGATGCCCTCCGACTACGGCTCAACTCTCAACTCGACTGAATTGAACGATCTTGTCAGTTACTTGATGAGTGTCGCCAAAGCCAGCACCGTCCCATCGGAAACGCCCAAGAAGGAATTTGAAGAGGAATAATGTCGTCCGCAAAGTGAAGCTCAACCGTTCGTTCGAAAGCAGAGCGTCCTATGAATCGCAGCATGAAAGTCTTGCGTACGCTGATTGTCACAACCTTGCAGTTCATTGCAGTGGGTGCCGCCGATGGTTCTCCTGCTTCAGGCCAGCCTCCGGCGTTTCAATTGCAAGCCGAATCCCCACAGTTCTGGAGCCTGGTTGATCGCACTGCCAGGCTGAGTGTGGTGGGCACTGGCTTCGGCTTCACCGAGGGCCCGGTGTGGGACGAGGCTGGGTTCCTCTACGTGAGCGACGAAACCATCAATAAGATTTACCGAGTCCATCGCGATGGCAGCAAGGAGGAAGTGATTGCGCTCGGCGACCCCGACGGTAACACCTTCGACCGCCGGCATCGTCTGATCGACTGCGCCAGCGTCTTGCGCGCGATCATTGAAGTAACTCCCGACGGAAAGTACAAGGTGTTGGCCGATCACTATGACGGCAAGAAATTTAACAGTCCCAACGATGTGATCGTGGGGCCGGACGGGGCGTTGTATTTCACGGATCCGACCTTGGATCTAGTAGCCGACGAGAAGCAGGAAATTCCGTTCCAAGGTGTCTACCGCCTGGACGCGAACGGCAACGTGCAGTTACTCACCAAGGATCTGACTCAGCCGAACGGTCTTGCCTTTTCGCCGGATGGAAAACGCTTCTACGTCGACGACAGCGAAAAAAGAAACATCCTCGTATTCGACGTTACAGCTGGCGGAACTCTTAAGAACGGCAGAATCTTTGGCGAGGAACCGGGTGGGAAGGATGATGGCGTGCCTGACGGAATCAAGGTGGATATGAATGGCAACCTGTATGTAACCGGGCCGAAAGGCATTTGGGTCTGGGACGCGAAAGGCAACCATCTTGGCACAATCGTGATGCCGGAGCAGCCGGCAAATTTGACCTGGGGCGACAAGGAGTATCGAACGCTCTACATCACGGCCACCACGTCGGTGTATCGCCTCGAGATGAAGTCGCGAGGCTTCGTGCCCTATCGCCAAGGTACGACACCGTAACGGCAAGAGGCCCGTAAAGGTTGTGACGAAGCTGGGGGAAAACAGATCAGGGCGGGGCTGAATTGTGTTGTCCAGCTTCGGACAGTGTGATTCGGGAATGGACAGTTTCTCTCCTTAAGTTTCAGTGACGGGGCAAGTATCTGGTTGTGTTTCCTACCTGTTGGCCCTTCTGAAAAGTGGTTCACGGCATGCCTACCAGCAAGCGATGGATATCGCTCGGCCTGAACTGAAGCTGCAAAAACGCCGTCGCCAGGTTGTTATGTTTGGGATTGGGGCGGTAGTGGTTGTGGCGGTGACGATCGGAGTGATGCGACTGAAACCGGCGGCTCCGTCGGTGGAACGCGGAACGGTGTGGACCGATGTGGTGAAGCGGGGGTCCATGCTGCGGCAGGTGCGAGGGCCGGGATCCTTGATTCCAGCGCAGGAAGCGGTTCGGCAAATTCCCGCCGAAACCGAGGCGACGGTGGTTCGCATTCGTGTGCTGCCGGGATCGCAAGTGCAGGCCGACACCATTCTGGTGGAGATGAGCAATCCGCAAGTGGAACAGGCAGCGATTGATACGGGGCTGCAGTTGAAGGCGGCGGAGGCGGAATATCAAAGTGTGCGCGTACGACTCGACAGCGATCTGATGACGCAGAAATCCGGCGCCGCTACGGTGAGCGCAGACTTTGGCCAGGCAAAACGGCAGGCCGACACCGACAAGGCTCTCTACGATCTCGGAGTAATTTCCGGACTCGCCTATAAAGCGTCCAAGGGTAAAGCGGACGAACTCACCACGCGAAATGATTTGGAAGGGCAGAGGATCACGATCAACCAGAAAGCGATTGAAACACAGCTCGCGCAGCAGCAGGCGAAAGTCGATCAGGCGCGGACTCTAGCTGACCTGAAGCGGAAGCAACTGGAGGCGCTGAGAGTGCGAGCGGGAATCAGCGGAGTGTTGGTCGAGTTGCCATTGCAGGTGGGGCAACATGTGCAGCCGGGAACGATGCTGGCCAAGGTGGTGCAGCCGGAACATCTGATGGCCACGCTGAAAATC
>JAUTWY010000522.1 GCA_030838305.1 Acidobacteriaceae bacterium | reverse complement strand
GCAACAGCGGCACGTGGATGCTCACGTAGTCGGCCCCGCGCATCGCTTCCTCGAATTCCACGTACTTGATCCAGGTCTTCTCCTTCTGGATCCCCTTGGCATGGCGCAGGTCCATCAATTCCTGAATCGAAGCGATGTACTTCTCGTTGTGATACGCCGGGTCGTAGCAGAGCATGTTCATGTCGAAACCAGAACACTTCTTGATCATGGCCAATCCGATCCGTCCGGTGCCGATAATCGCGACGGTCTTGCCGGTGACTTCGTCGCCAAGGAACGGCAGGAACGGGTGCCAGGACGGCCACTTTTGTTCGCGCACCAGGCGCTCGCTCTGCCACATCTTACGCGCCAGCATCGCGAGCATAAAGAAAGCGAACTCGGCGGTCGCTTCGGTAAGCACGTCGGCGGTGTTCGTGAATGGAACCCTGTACTTGTTCGCGTCGGCGCGGTTGATGTTGTCGAAGCCCACGGCGATCTGCGCCACGACCTTAAGCGTCCCCTTCCCCGCTTCGAAAACTTCGGCGTCGATCGGATCGCGGAGTGTGGTGATCAATCCGTCGATACCGCTCTTCACTTTCTCCATGATCAATTTCTTCGGCGGCGCCTCCGGGCCTTGGAAAACGTCGAGCTCGTAACCGCGCTCGCGCAGACGGTTCTCCGCCGGATCGCCGATGCGCGATGTCGCAAAGACTCGGAAACGCTTCTTGTCCTTCATAAAAGCAGATATCTCAGGAAAGCAGCAACTCAGGAAGGGTCTATCAAAACTCTGAAACCCTAAAAGATTTTTCCTGCTTTCCTGCGTTCCTCAGAGATTCTTGTTTGCCCAGGCACCGACGCGATCGAGCGCTTTCTCGATGTTCTCGATCGAGTTGGCCACGCTGAAACGCAAATAGCCTTCACCGAAATCGCCGAATGCGGTCCCGGAGAGCGCGGCGACGCCGGCGTCATCGAGCAGCGCGTCGGCTAGTTTCTTCGATCGCCAGCCGGTTTTCGTGATGTTGGGGAAAACGTAAAACGCGCCCTTGGGCAAGCGACAGGAGAAACCTTTAATTTTGTTCAGGCCGGCGACCATTACGTCGCGGCGTTTTCTAAATTCGGCGCACATCGACTCGACGGATTCCTGCGAACCGCGCAGTGCTTCGACGCCGGCAACTTGAGTAAAGCTCGCAGTGCAGGAGTTGGAGTTCGTCATCAAGCGGCCGATGTGCGCCGCCAAATCTGCACGCATCACGCCGTAGCCCATGCGCCAGCCGGTCATGGCGTATGTCTTGGAAAAACCGTCGAGCAAAATGCACCGCTCTTTCATCCCAGCGACCGACATGATCGAGTGATGCTCGCCTTCAAAGACGAGCCGACTGTAAATCTCGTCACTCAACACCATGACGTTGCGATTGCCGATCGCGCGCGCGATGCCGTCGAGGTCCATCTTCGTCAGCACGCCGCCAGTCGGGTTCTGCGGCGAATTCAGAATGATCAGCTTGGTGCGGTCGTTGATCAGCGCCGTGAGCTCGCCGACGTCGAGCCGGAAATCCATCTCCTCACGCAACCGAATCGGAACGGCTTTCGCGCCGACGTAATTGATCATCGACTCGTAAATCGGAAATCCGGGATTCGGATAGATGACTTCATCACCTTCGTCCGCCAGCGCGAGGATGCTGAAAAAAATGATCGGCTTACCGCCGGGGACAACGACCACTTCCTCGGGTGTGACATTGATCCGGCGCGTTTCACTCACGTATTGAGCGATGGCTTCCTGGAGCTGTGGCAAACCGCACGATGGCCCGTAGTGAGTGAAACCTTTGTGCAACGCGTCAGTCGCGGCGTCGATAATATTGCGCGGCGTGTCGAAATCGGGCTCGCCGATCTCGAGATGAACAATGTCCCGGCCCTTAGCCTCCAACGCGCGCGCTTTCACCAAAACTTCGAACGCGGTCTCGGTGCCAAGTCGCGCCATGCGCTTGGCGAGTCGGAGTTCGTGGGCCTTGTTCATAACGCCGTCGCAACGACAGACATCGTAAGGATTTCAATTGCCGTGTCCAGTGGGCGAGCGGGGTAGAGCGATTAAACGATTCTCAACTCCCGTGCGCGATTGTAATCTCCCAACCTTCGTCATTCATGACCGCGATCGATAAGAAATGGCACTGCTTGATCCTCGCGGTCATCACTCTGATCGCCGGGTGGTTAAGATTCTCAGCCGTTAACTTCGGTCTGCCGGATCAACTTCGTCCCGACGAAGAGCGTCTTGTTCCCAGAGCGCTCGGCGTTCGAGAGGAGGCGAATGCCTGGCCCGATCCCGCGGTTTATCCGGAGGGCCAGATCCTTCTCGTGCATGGAATCTTGCGTTCGTATGCAACGGCCACTCGCGGAGGCCACGATCTTAGCCTGGCCTACGCACGAGATAATGGAGCTCGAGCATTTTCCATCGCAAGATTGGTCACGGCAGCGATGGGCACGGCGACGGTTCCCATTGTTTATCTGGCCGCTGCTTCCATTTATGGCCCTTTAGCCGCGATCGTTTCCTCCGCCCTGCTTGCCGTCTGCTTTATCCATGTGCGCGACTCAAAGTTCGCTAAGACGGAGGTACCAGCCGGATTCTGGCTGGCGTTAAGTATTCTGATGATGCTGCGCATTCCGGCACGCGGCCGCGTAATGGATTACGGACTGGCAGGACTTTTCTGCGGCCTGGCCGCGGCCACACACTACTCGTCGGGCGCCATCGCAGTTGGAATCCTGGTCGCACATTTGGAAGCCCGGTGTCGAGAGCGGAAATCGCTTTTCGGCTCACTCTTTGATTCAAGGATCTGGGTTGCGGGCATTGTCAGCATCGCGGCGTTTCTGGCTGTCGATCCCTCTTTCATCCTCGAATGGAAGCAAACCGTCGCTACTTATGCCGAGATGCGACGTGTCTACCTCATGTGGAACGGTGGCAATACCCCCGCCGGGTTCGGATGGCCATGGCTCCTGGGACTGGGCATGCCGCGGGGGTTTGGAATTGAGGTGGAGCTTCTTCTGCTTGCCGCTTTGCTCTGGGTGGTTGTTCATCGAAAACCTGGAACGCCCGCCCTGCTCGCATTCGTTCTCGTTTGCTTCTGGTCTCTGACCAGCGGACATCCAAATCTCCAAATTCGCTATCTCATCAATCCTTTGCTTGCGATGGTGTTACTGGCTGGAGTGTTCGCCTCCGACGTGGTCGCGCCAGGACTCTCAAGGATTGGCCT
>JAUTWY010000501.1 GCA_030838305.1 Acidobacteriaceae bacterium | reverse complement strand
GTCGTGAAGCCCAGGGACATGGCGACTTCGCGGCAAGCGTCACGAATGGAGCGCTCGTCGTCCACGATGAGGAGGTTTAGAAAGTTCGCGGCCATGATCTGAGATGTGGCGATCGGCTGACTTATAGCGACTGATGTCATAAAAGGAATTCCTTCTTGATTTCTTGAAATTCTTGTTGCACTGATTTTTGCTGCACGAGGGGTCCTGCACTTGGAGTAGGGGCATCGCAAGAGTTTGGGTCCGTCCGCTCGAATGGCGGATTCATCTCGACAATCACACCCTGCGAGCGACACCCAGCTACGGGGATGGGAGCATGCTCGACGAGAGCGCGGAAAGTCGTCTTTGCGTTCGCACTTGCGGAACGTGCCGACCACGGAAATGGGGCTGCGGCATTCATAGTGCTACTGCGACTCGGGACGATTCGCACAACAAACCCGCGATGGGCTATCCGATAGCTTGGTGTTCCCGATTCGGGAAGCTGCCATCGCAATTCAGCAATCAAAATTCAGCAATCAATCGGATCTCGATTTACTATAGGAGGACCAATCTGATACCGCGAAGGGCAGACGTCACGTCAAAACAGGAACGGCCTGTGGAAAACTCAGCAGCTGACTTACTTTCAATGAGATACAGGTTCAATAATTAGGAAGTTTTAGACCCGAAGCGGCGCAATCCAGCGCTTTATTCGGTGGTTGTAGCCAAGGACCGAGGCCTTTCCATCGGGTTCGAATCATTCAAAGTGACTGGAGCGATCAATCGGAATGTCAAGCGGCGGCCCTTTGGGACTCCGATACTGCCTGATTGTTGAGCGGATGGATTGTTCCTGGAAGAGATGCCCAGCTTGGCGGTTCCTCGAGCAAACAAGCTGGAGGTTTGAAGAGCGACTGGCGCGCCGCCAACAGTAACCTCATTTAAAGTCAGCCGGACGTAGCCGGAGCCGGGCCGGGATCGCGCAGCTTCCACGCGTCCGGCCACTTCCGCCCCGCGTTCAATCACGGTTTTTCCCTCAACCACGAGGGCAGCGGCGACCGAGGCGGCGAAGGCATCGCCGGCATGAACCTTGGCGGTGGAGAGAGGGCCCTCCAACTGCACGGTCAGCAGCGTTCCGGACGGAAGCACTCGCGTCCGCGATGCGCTCGGGAAAGGTAAAGTGCCGGGCAACTTTGGGTCGGGCGAGTTCGCGGAATTGGGGCCTTCGCTGGCGGCAGCCTGCTGAACGTCGGCATGGAACGGGAGTTGTTTCTTGCTGCCGGAGGACGAAGCGCTCGCGGTTTCCGGCTTCAGGCTCTCGGAGCGAACACATCCTTGACTTAATCCTAGAGCAAGACAAAACAGCGCCAGGGCGCATCCGTATCTTGAATCCCGCAGCCTCGCCATCTTCTGCATGGTCGCCCGGTTTCCCACTTTTGAGTAAGTGGCAAGTGAAGTACCAGATTCAGCTCAAGAGAATCAAGTACATACCAGATCTGAACTCGCCAGGCCGTGTAGAAGTTGCGGGGTCGCGGGCGGGATGTTCACAGAGGCGAACGAGGACGTCTCTGAACCCGCACCGAGCCACAAATCGTCGGAAGTGCAGAACGAGCAACTCGAACTTCATCCAGCTCTTCCGTCGTTCCGTCTCAGAGGCCAACGGTTTGATGGCGCAGCACAGCGAGAGCAAGGCGATACTCGTATCCCGCTTGGGCGTTTCCGATTTCGGCTTGTGTCTTCTGGAGCTCGGCCTGACTCAATTCCACCATTGAACTAAGACCGAGCTTGTAGCGCGTCTGGGCCAAGTCGAAAGCCTGATTCGCTTGGGCCAGCAGTTGTTCGCTCACTGTGACGCCGTCGAAGGCCGTGTTGGCCGCCAGCCAACTGGTCCGGACATCCTGCGAGATGTGGTTTCGCAGGTCCATGAGGCGCTGCCGCGTGGCCTGGGCTCGCAGGTCCGTTTCGCGCGACTTGGCAGAAAAGAGAAATCCGTTGAAGATGGGAATCTGGACATTCACTCCAACCGCCCCATAGGGGCCGTAAACGCGATCATCTCTGGCTGGAGAGTCACCGTAGGCGCCTAGAGCGCTGATGGTCGGGTACATCTGGTCGCGCTCTGCATTGTGCAACTTGTCAGCCGACTCCGACTCGAACTCCAGAGCCAGGATTTCCGGGCGCTTGGCCAGGGCATCAGCAATCAGCGGATCTACGTCCGCCGGAGGTGGGGTCAACGGCTCGGTGTCGCTCATCAGTTGGAAACTCTCCAGCGTCGGATAGCCGAGAATCGCCGAAAGACCTGCCATAGCCGCCTTGTCATTGTTCAGAGCGTTCAAGTAAAGGAGTTTGGCCTGAGCAAGATTTACGCTGGCGAAGCTCAAATCCAGATCTGACTTGAGCTTACTCTTGGTAAGGGCGGACACCTGATCGACCAGCAACTGCCTCGATGCAACTGTCTGCTCCGCCACCTTGAGGACAGCATGACTTTGCAGCGCAGTGTAGAAAGCCTGGTCCACCGCCAGGAGCACGTCTTCCTTGGTTGCTACCGCGTTCTGCTCGTCTGCTCTGGCATGAAGCCGTGCACTGGCAACCAGATTGGTTGTATGGCCAAAGTCCGTAATCAGCTGGCTGACAGTCGCACCTCCGGCTGCCCGGGTGTAGATGATTGGGTTGTTCAGGGCCCCGGCGGTGATGCGGCTGTTGTTGCGCGCATCCACCGCTGTCATATTGGCGTAGGCTTGTGGCCATAAGGCGGAGCGGGCTTCCCGCGTCACCTGCTCCGACGCCAATGCAGTCAAACGCGCCACCGAAATAGCGGGGTTGTTCTTCAGCGCAATCGCCTCTGCATCTTTCGCCGAAAGATGAATCGCAGCCTTTGCACCTTGCTCACTTGCAACGCTCTGTGCGGCCCGCGATTCTGTTGAAGAGCTTGAGTGTGCCCCCACCGGAGCATCAGTAGGATTCTGGATCACGATTGCGGACTGCCCCAGGCAGGGCAACGTCAAGCCAACCCACCAGACCAGCGTCACCACCCGGTTACTCATGCCGGCACCTCCTGCGTTGGCTCTTCTTTTCGGTGGAACCACAGATAGGCAGCGGGCACCAGATAAACCGTCACCACCACAGACACCAGGAGCCCACCGATAATAGCCCGCGCCAACGGTGCGTAAGCCTCACTTCCCGCTCCCAGCGCCAACGCCATGGGGATCAAGCCAAGCAATGTTGCCAGCGACGTCATCAGCACTGGCCGTAATCGCTGACGCGATGCCGTTGCCACAGCTTCCTTCAGCGGAGTGCCCTGGTGACGTATCTGCCGCGTGAATTCGACGATCAGAATGCTGTTCGACACGACGATCCCCGCCATCATCACCACGCCCATCAGCGACATCACATTGAGCGTAGTGCCGGTCGCCAACAGAAACAGCAACACCCCCGCAAGTCCCGGAGGCACAGCCAACAGAATGATGAATGGATCGAGAAACGAGGCGAACTGGGCTACCAGGATCAAGTACACCAGTACGATCGCCAGCAGCAATCCGATGCCGAAGCTCCTGAATGACGATCTCATATTCTGCACCGAGCCACGCAGTTTCACACGCACTCCTTCCGGCAGCTTCATATTCGTTATGATCTTGTCGATCTCAGCGCTGACCCGTCCCAAGTCTTCCGTCTTCGGGGATACGTATACATCGATGACTCGGAATAGCTGGTAATGGTCAACCTCAGTGGGCGTGGGAATCGTTTTCACATGGACTACCGTGTCGAGCGTGGTGGTTTCCTTGCTGCCAGACCCGCGGACCGGAATCTGCTTCAAATCTTCTATGGTTTTCACCGCGCCTTCGGGATACTGCACGGTCAGCATGTAAGGATTCCCGCTCTTCGGATCGACCCAGTAATTGGGTGCGATCATGCCGTTCGAAGTGAGGGCGGTAATCACGTTGTCGACAACTTC